>NZ_JBQEAU010000079.1:0-21969 GCF_052108595.1 Advenella sp. | reverse complement strand
CCACCGACACAGTCGCTGGCCTTTTTTCTGTTATTGCTGTTGTCTTGTGATGCTGATGCTAATGCGTAATGCTGATACCACAATGCAGCATCACGCGGGACCAGCCGCAGGCTTATGATTTGTTGCGTTGCTCGAGAATCTCTACCGCAGGCAACACCTTGCCTTCAAGAAACTCCAGAAACGCGCCGCCGCCGGTAGAGATATAGCCTACCTGGTCGGTGATGCCGAACTTGGAAATGGCTGCCAGTGTATCGCCGCCACCAGCAATGGAAAAGCCGTCAGATGCGGCAATGGCTTCGGCCACCTTGCGGGTGCCGTTGGCAAAAGCGTCAAATTCAAAAACGCCTACCGGGCCGTTCCATACGATCGTACCGGCATTTTTCAGAATGCCGGCCAGCTCGTCGGCTGTATTGTCGCCAATGTCGAAAATCATATCGTCATCGGCCACCGCATCGGCCGATTTGGCTTCACCCTTGGCCTGGGCGGAAAACTCCTTGCCGCAGACAACGTCTGTCGGAATAGGAACACTGGCGCCACGTTTGGCCATCAGATCGATCACGATTTTGGCCTGATCGATCTGATCGGGTTCGGCCAGTGATTTGCCGATTTTCTTGCCGCTGGCAAGCATGAAGGTATTGGCAATGCCGCCACCGACAACCAGCTGGTCGACCTTGTCGGCCAGCGACTGCAGGATAGACAGCTTGGTCGAGACTTTGGAACCACCGACAATAGCCACCAGCGGCCGCTTGGGATTCTGCAACGCTTTACCCAGGGCCTCCAGTTCGGCTTCGAGCAGAGGACCGGCGCAGGCAATAGGTGCAAATTTGGCAATACCATGCGTGGTGGCCTCGGCGCGATGGGCCGTGCCGAATGCGTCATTGGCATAGACATCGCAAAGCGCAGCCAATTTTCGGGCCAACGCTTCATCGTTTTTCTTCTCGCCTTTATTGACGCGGCAGTTTTCCAGCAACACGACCTGGCCAGGCGCCACGCTGACGCCTTCGACCCAGTCCTGGATCAATTGCACGGGCTTGCCCAGCAATTCGCTCAGGCGCTTGGCTACCGGGGCAAGCGAGTCCTGGGACGTCAACGTGCCCTCTGTCGGGCGGCCCAGATGCGATGTCACCATGACGGCAGCGCCTGCTTCCAGCGCCATCTGGATGGCCGGCACGGAGGCGCGAATACGGGTGTCTTCAGTGATACTGCCGTCGTCGGCCAGTGGCACGTTCAAATCGGAACGGATGAAAACACGTTTATCTTTGAGCTGGCCATTCTTTGCCAGGGCGGAAAGCGTTTGTACATTCGCCATCTTGTCACTCCTTGGTGTTATTGTGAAAAACGGCACTGCCCGCCGAAGCGCGCAATGCCGTTTGCAATGTCCTTGACAGACACCAACCGATTACTTGGCAGACATCAGGGCTACCGTGGTATCGAGCATACGATTGGAGAAACCCCACTCGTTGTCGTACCAGGACGCCACTTTGACCAGTTTTCCAGATACTTTGGTTTGCGTAGCATCGAACGTGCTGGATGCCGGATTATGATTGAAGTCCACTGACACCAGCGGGGCTTCGTTGTAATCCAGGATACCTTTGAGCGAACCTTCCGACGCTTTTTTCAGAATGGCATTTACCTCTTCGACCGTCGTGTCGCGTTTGGACACGAAAGACAGATCGACAAGAGATACGTTGATCGTCGGAACGCGGACCGAATAGCCATCCAGCTTGCCGTTCAGTTCGGGCAAGACCAGACCGACAGCAGCAGCCGCACCGGTTTTGGTAGGAATCATGCTCATGGTGGCTGAACGGGCGCGACGCAGGTCTTCATGATAAACGTCAGTCAACACCTGGTCATTGGTGTAGGCGTGGATGGTTGTCATCAGGCCGTTTTCCACACCCAGCGCTTCATGCAGCGGTTGCACCAGCGGAACCAGGCAGTTGGTGGTGCATGAGGCATTGGAAATGACGGTGTCGCTTGCTTTGAGCACTTGGTGGTTGACGCCGTAAACAATAGTGGCGTCTACGTCTTTGCCGCCCGGGGCGGAAATAATGACCTTCTTGGCACCGCCTTTGAGGTGGGCGCTGGCTTTTTCCTTGGAAGTAAAAAAGCCTGTGCATTCCATGACTACGTCAACGTTCAGCTCGCCCCATGGCAGTTCTGCCGGATTGCGGTTGGCCAGGACACGGATCTTGTCGCCATTGATTACCATGTAATCACCATCGACGGCGACAGTACCAGGGAAGCGGCCATGCGCAGTGTCATACTGAGTCAGGTGGGCATTGGTCTTTGGATCGCCCAGATCATTGATCGCGACGATTTCAATATCATGCTTTTTGCCACCTTCATAGTGAGCGCGCAGTACATTACGGCCGATGCGGCCGTAGCCGTTAATTGCAACACGAATGGTCATTACATTCTCTCCTGTTTTATAAAACCTGTTTAACCCTGTTCGCCACGTTCTCCGCGGTAAACCCGAAATGCTTGAACAGTACGCCGGCAGGCGCCGATTCACCGTAGGTATCCAGACCGACGGCCACGCCGTTGCGGCCGATATATTTGTACCAGCCCGAGGTGACCCCCGCCTCGACAGAGACGGCAGGCAAGGCCCGCGGGATCACGCTGTCGCGCCATTGGGCGCTCTGGCGATCAAATACAGACGTGCTGGGCATGGATACGACACGGACGGGAATATTTTCCTGCGCAAGCAATGCCTGGGCTTCAAGCGCCAGGCCGACTTCGGAACCGGTAGCAATGATAACGGCTTGTGCCCCTTGAGCGTCACGCAAGACGTAACCACCTTTTTCTATTTGTTCGACGGTGGCGTCATCGCGTTCAACAAAAGGCAGGTTCTGGCGCGATAAAAGCAAGGCACTGGGGCCACCCTCTTGCACCTGCATGCCGACGCTGACAGGACGCGATACGGCAGACTTCCAGGCGATGGCTGTTTCAGTCGTGTCGCAAGGACGCCAGACATCAAGATTGGGGATCAGGCGCAGGCTGGCGGCATGCTCCACCGACTGGTGCGTGGGTCCATCTTCGCCCAGACCAATGGAGTCGTGCGTAAAAATATGGATAACGCGCTGCTTCATCAGCGCGGCCATGCGGATGGCGTTGCGTGAATAATCTGAAAAAGTGAGGAACGTGCCGCCAAAAGGCAGGTAACCGCCATGCAGGGCAATACCATTCATAATGGCTGCCATGCCGAACTCGCGCACGCCATAATTGATATGACGACCGAAGCTCAGATGGCCGTCTGTACCGCAACGCACTGCGCCGGCGCCTTTCCAGTCGGTAAAGACCGACCCGGTCAGGTCTGCCGAGCCGCCCAGCATTTCAGGCAGCATATCGACCAGCGCCGTAATGGCAAACTGCGATGCCTTGCGCGATGCGACGGTTTCAGCCTTGCTGACGGTTTGCTGCAGAAATGCCGCGAATTTTTCGGCGAAGCCTTCAGGCATCTGGCCATTCATCCGGCGGGTAAATTCCTGGGCTTGCTGTGGGTAGTCTATGCTATAGAGCGCAAACTGTTTTTTCCAGTCACGCTGGATCTGATCGCCACGCTCGCGCTGGTTCCAGCCGGCATATACGTCTTCGGAGATTTCAAAGGGCGGCAGCGTCCAGCCAATGGCTTCGCGCGTGGCGGCAATTTCCGCCGCGCCCAATGGTGCGCCATGAACCTTGTCGCTACCCTGTAGATTGGGTGCGCCCTTGCCGATCGTCGTCTTGCAGATAATGATCGTCGGACCGGAAGAGCCACGCTGCGCCTGCTGTTTGGCTTTGGCGATGGCGTGGTCGACGGCAACGACATCGTGACCATCGACGCCACGAATCACATTCCAGCCGTAACCTTCAAAGCGCTTGCCGGTATCATCGGCAAACCAGGGTTCAACCTTGCCGTCGATAGAGATACCATTATCATCATACAGAACGATGAGTTTGGACAGTTTCAGGGTCCCGGCCAGCGAGCACACCTCGTGGGAAATGCCTTCCATCAGGCATCCATCGCCAACGAAGGCATAGGTGTAGTGGTCGACGATTTTGTGTTCGGGTTTGTTGAACTCTGCTGCCAGCAATTGCTCGGCCAGTGCGAAACCAACCGCATTTGACAGCCCCTGACCCAGCGGGCCGGTTGTGGTTTCCACGCCGGCAGTGATGCCCACTTCGGGGTGCCCCGGTGTTTTGGAATGCAATTGGCGGAATTGGCGCAGCTCTTCAATAGGCAAATCATAGCCGGTTAAATGCAGCAACGCGTACAGCAGCATGGAGCCGTGGCCGTTGGATAGAACAAAACGGTCCCGGTCAGCCCAGGCCGGATCTGCAGGATTGTGACGCAAGTGGCGCGTCCACAGCGCTTCGGCAATCTCAGCCATGCCCATGGGCGCGCCGGGATGGCCGGAATTGGCCTGTTGCACGGCATCCATGGCCAGCGCGCGGATTGCATTGGAAAGGTGGGAATTCGATGTGGCGGCCGTGGTGGTCATGCGGATCCTGTAGAAATCACGGTTTAGTTACGATTAGCCAGCGATTTTAACACTCCATGTTTTGTCCGTGACGCTCTCGCTAAATAAAGTAAAATTTAGCCATGCATACCCCACCCCGCTTCTATTGTCCGATACCGCTGCTGGCGCACACCCGCGTTGCCCTGCCCGATGCCGCTGCGCATCACGCTTCCCGCGCCTTGCGACTGCGCGAAGGCGACGCGATTGTGCTCTTCAATGGCGACGGCACCCAATTTCCGGCACAGTTGCGCTTTGAACAGGGACGAGCCATGGCTGACCTTGGCCCGCAACAGCATACCCGTACCGAGCTGCCAGGCAGAATTGGCCTGGTGCAAGGACTGCCATCGGGCGACAAGATGGACTGGATTATCGAAAAGGCAGCCGAACTGGGCGTATCCGATGTGTTTCCGGTCAGCGCAGAACGCAGTATTGTGCAACTGTCCGGCAACCGGTTGGAAAAACGTCAGCTGCACTGGCAACGCATTGCCGAATCGGCCAGCGAGCAATCGGGTCGCAACTGTATTGTGCAGGTCCATCCGCTGCAGACACTGAACGCGTATCTGCAACAAGCCAGCGGGGCGCGGGGATATCTGTGTCATCCCGAGGGCGAGCGCTCGCTTTTGCAGGCACTTGCAACGCTGTCGCAGACCTCTTCAACGGCGACCCCGCCAGCACCGCTCTCGTTTCGCTTGCTGATCGGACCGGAGGGAGGATGGTCGCCGCAGGAACTTCGCAAGGTGCAGGCGGCCGGCATTGAGACCGTCACTTTCGGCGCACGAATTTTAAGAACGGAAACCGCCGGCCTTGCCATGACCGCTGCAGCCATCGCCACGCTTGGCTGGCTGTAGGAAAACTGCCCAACTGGCGGCAAAAAGGGTTGGTTCGCGATTTAAGCAGGCGGATTCGCTCGGCAATGGCGAAACAGCACTTCCCTGGGATAAGGTAAAGCGAGCGTGGGCATCTGCGATCTTGAAAAGTAGCGCAATTTCCCATTTTGCTCGTCCTGTGCCCTCAGTTGGCCTTCGGTCACGCAATTGAACACAATGACGGTGTACTCCACTTCATCGCCATTAGGTTAAATATAACGAAACGCCTTGCCGCCGAACACGTCCAGAAGCTGCGAGCAAAGCAGCTCAAGGCCTGTATCATGCCTGACCTGCCTGGCCAGTGCTTGCTGTGGCGTCTCTGCCAGTTCGATGACACCTGCCGGCAGATTCCATCCTTGAGCGCCGTCTTTTTCCTGCAACAGAATCTGGTCATTCGCGTTAAGGATGACGGCAGCAACAGAAGGCAGCTGGATCAGTTCATTGCCGATTTTTGCCCGCAGATTCCATAAATAATCAGATAGCATAGGTACCCCTCCCTTTATATGATCAGGAACCGGCGCGCGTGGCGTGCAGTGGCTGATGCCACCGAAGCCGGCGCCGCAATACTAAAAAGACATGCCGGTGACGGTACATATTGTGTTGCGATATTTAATAGCGCTATCTGTTAATAGCGCTATCTGGCTGCTGTAATCAAGTGCTCCAATCGCTTTCAGTAATCGATCGCAGCATTCGGTCGCTCTATGTCGGTTGGTTTGTTCGGCTGTGACCCTCTTCACTCGAAACGCATTGTCGCTGCCGCGTAAAGGGCAGACATCAATCGCTTTGCGCGTATGGCCTGGGGGCACGCCCGGGCTCGGCCGCTTCGTGCTTGCCTGCGTGTTCTACCATGTAGGAAAAGACGCGCCCATTATCGTCGCCATATTCCACGGTATCGTTAAGCACACCCTTGAGCGCATCGATATGTTCAAGAAGTGAATCGTCTTCGGAATGCAGGCGACGTAATGCGAGCACCATTCCGCCTTTCTGCTCAAGCAGCGTCTCGCCCAGGCAATCGAGCAAAGCATCCATATTGCTGCCAAAAAACACCGGATAGTCTACCGCCTTGGCAATGGCACGCAGCACGGCCGAGCAACTGCGCGCCTTGTCGCAATCGGCCTCGAAATAGGCCAGACCTGCTTTTTCAGCATGCGCTTTGAGTTCATTTAGACCAATCGTTTTTTCTTTTATGGCGCCACCCGTTTCCAGGATAGCTTTCAGTGCGGTACCTGTTTTTTTATTCATTGACCTCTCCATAAAAAAACGCTTTGATTTCTTCCTGACGTGCCATCACGTCATTAAAGGCCAGTTCGATCAGCTCACCCGTAAAGGCTGATTCAAAGAGCAGGAACGAAGCAAGCAATCCGCCAGACTCTTTTTCGGGTCGTCCCGAAACGCCCAATACCCGCAAAAAGGCCCGAACCGACTTAGGCATGAAATTTAAATGCTTCAGGGCAATTTCGTCAATAGATTTACTCGGACTAATCGTTAAAACATCAATTTTTTTCACACCTGTATTTAACTGTACACTAGGTGGTACAGATTCGAGCAGTGTATTGATGCGACTGATGCGTTCCAGATCGATGGATAGACCATCAATGAAGATGTCCGACAAGGCATGGCCGCCAATTTGCGCCAGCGTTGGATATTGGTCGCTTTGATGCACCGAATCTTCTTCTGTCGGCGTATCGCCATGGGCGTTGGTGCTGATGACCAATACCCGGTCAGCCCCCAGATGGATGGCCGGGCTGATGGGAGCCAACTGGCGCATGGACCCGTCACCACACCACTCTCCTTTTTCTCCCAGTGCCAGGTGGGCTGCCGGAAACACGAATGGGATGGCGCTGGACGCCATCAGATGATCAATTGTGATGGGTTCTGCAATGGCATAGCGGCGACGCCCCTCCCAGGCATCAAGCGGGCCGCTGGACTGGTAGAACGTCAGATGATTACCACTGGTATAGCTGGATGCCGTAATGGCCAACCCATGCAAATGACCCGTGTGCAGGTTGCGCTGTAAATTGGGAAAATCAATACTGCCGCACAGCAATTTGGCCAGCGGACGATTATCCAGCAGCGACTTGGGCGCATTATCGCGGAGCCCCTGCAGCGCCCAGCCGAACATCAGCATGCCCAGCCAGCGCATGCCGTTACCGAACACCCCCA
Organism: Advenella sp.; assembly: GCF_052108595.1. Classification (NCBI taxonomy): domain Bacteria; kingdom Pseudomonadati; phylum Pseudomonadota; class Betaproteobacteria; order Burkholderiales; family Alcaligenaceae; genus Advenella; species Advenella sp. The sequence continues at coordinate 14,441 of NZ_JBQEAU010000079.1, read as the reverse complement.
TCGGGTCAGAACGATAGACATCGGCTGTATGCAGGCTGCGCCAGATTTTTTCAAGCCGCTTGAGCGCAGCGTGTGGGTGTGCGGCACGACAGGCATAGGCGGTGGCATTGATGGCCCCGGCTGACGAGCCGCATACGATCGGAAATGGGTTTCTGAAGTGCGCAGACTTGTTGGGATCGAGAATCGCCAAAATAGCCTGTAACGCCCCTACCTGATAGGCTGCCCGCGCCCCGCCCCCGGTCAGGACCAGGGCCGTTTGGGGACCGGAGGTAGTATCCATAATGCGCGACAGGGACGGATCGTTCATTGGCATTTGCCCTTATTGCAAGCTCCCTTTTCATGATACTCATGGGCCTTGGCACGGAAATTTTGATCCATTCTAATTCCTGAGAAATGTGGCGTTTCATGGCAAATGTGGCGTTTCATGGCAAGTGTGACGCAAGGCGCGCACCGGGCTGCCAGTTCAGAGCGGTCTGACAGCTATCATACGAAAATTCATCCAGAAATGCATCCGGTAATTCCGACACAGGTTTATCCCCTATTGCCACTGCCAGCCCGGTTTGCGTCACCCTGGTGGTGCCTTGCGACGATCATCGCCCAGCACTGCCCGGCAGCAATTCATCGGGATAGACAAACAGTCCGCCCGGATCAAACAGGGCTTTGATATTGCCCTCAATATGATGATGCACCCCGGCAACAAAGTCACGATCGGCGTCGCTGAGCACGGCATCGGTCACAATGGCGTTGTACCGCATGCGGCGGATCACCAGTTCCTGGCACCAGACGAGTGTTCCGCCATGACCCAGAAAGAGCTGGGCCAGATTGATATCGCCCAGCTGGGGCTTGAGCGCATCCAGCCTGTAGGCCAGCGGCCAGCGGGGCATATCGGCGCAACGGGCGATATCGGGATCGGACAACTGTTCGAACAGGGCCGGAATCAGCCGTTGCAGCGCAGGCAGGCGCAGCGGCGACTCGTCATTCACACCAAAACCGCCCAGCACGGCAGTCTGGCCGTCGGCAAACAGGGCATGCACCCGCTCCAGCCCGGAACTGGCGGTGCAGCCGGGCCTGCAGTCGTGCCACTGCGGCATGGCCAGCCATTGCACCAAGGTCAGTTCAGGGGGCACATGTGAGAATTGTTCATAGCCCAGCGCCTGCATATGTGCGACTGCTGTGCCCGGCAATGCCAGGCAGGCGTGTTCGCCCAGCGCTTCGGTGCCATGCAGCCGCGAACCGGTGCCGACTATCAGGCAGGAACGGCCAATGATAGTAGCCGCCGTCGCTGTGCCTTCCTGCACCATCGCCACGTCGTACTCCTGGCAAAGCTGCCTGAGCGAAGGCAGATCGCCCAAGTCTTGTAACACGATGCGCGCGCAATAGTATCCGTCCGTCTCCTGCTCGTCGGTGAGGGGCGCTTCCAGTGCCCGCTGTACCCGACGGCAGAAGGCCGGCCACGGCCCTTCCTGAGGGCGTTTACTAAGGGTAAGAAAGCGACGACGATTCACATGCATGATCAATTGCAAAAGCCTTTGTTGCAACAGCGGTAAAACAGTCCGGCAAAGGGACGGATAACGTGCCGGCAGGCGTTTACCGTTACAATGGGCGCTCACCACACGTATTCATTCTGATCTATTTTACCTTGCGCAGTTTCACCATGACCCGTTTTGCCCACCGAATCGACCAGGCCCTTACTTTTCACGCAATCGAGGTCACCAAGGCCGCCCAGCAACTGCGTGAACAGGGCCGGGATATTATCAGCCTTGGTATCGGGGAACCCGATTTTACTGCGCCCCCTATCGTGGTCGATACGCTGGCCAGAGCGGCGCAGGCGGGCTTGAGCGGCTACAGTCCGGCACTGGGCATCATGCCGCTGCGCTCGGCCATTGCCGATTATTACAAAAGTCATTGGGGCGCGGAAGTGGACCCGGAGCGGATCATCATTACCGCAGGCGCTTCCGGCGCGTTGTCGCTGGCCTGCATGACGCTGCTCAATCCCGGTGACGAGATTCTGATGCCGGATCCGGCCTATCCGGCCAATTCGAATTTCATCCTGTGCTCCGGGGCCACACCTCGGCTGGTGCCCTGCACGGCGCAAGAACGCTTCCAGTTGTCAGCGGACAAGATTGCCGCCCATTGGACCGATAAGACGCGCGGCGTGCTCATTGCCTCGCCCAGCAATCCGACCGGCACGTCCATCGAACGCGAGGAACTGGTCCGGATCATCCAGACCGTCAAGGAGCGTGGCGGCGTGCTCATCATGGACGAAATCTATCTTGGCCTGTGCTATGACCGAGTGCCGCGATCTGCGCTGACACTGGATCCGGAAATTGTCGTCATCAACAGTTTTTCCAAATACTTCAATATGACCGGCTGGCGGCTGGGCTGGATGGTCGTGCCCGAAGCCATGGTCAGCCCGGTCGAAAAACTAGCCGCAAGCCTGAGCATCTGCCCGCCCACGCTTGCCCAGCACGCGGCCATTTCATGTTTTACGGAAGAGGCTTTGGCCATTTACGAGCACCGGCGCCTGGCCTTCATGGAACGGCGTGATTTTCTGTTGCCCGAGTTCGAAAAACTCGGCATCCATGTGCCGGTCAAGCCTGATGGCGCATTTTATATTTATGCCGACATCAGTCAGCACGGTATGAGCAGCCATCAATTCGCCCACAAACTGTTGCACGAAGCCGGCATTGCGGTTGTTCCAGGGCTCGATTTTGGCCCTGCCTATGCGAAGAAAATGATCCGCGTCTCATACGCCACCGCACTGGACAGGCTGCGCGAAGCCATCGAGCGGCTGCAAAAGATCCTGTAGCACCCTGGGAAGATACGCCGGCCGGTTGTGCCGGCGCCCTATCCCCCCGGACCCTGTCTATTGATATTTTCCTAGGTTACGCTTGAGCGCAATGCCCGATTCCAGCGCGATCCGACGCCGCTCGGCCTGCACCTTAGCAGCATAACCGCCATCATTGGGGCCAATGGCGCCCACATAGCATCCCAGCCCCCGATCCACTGAACCGCGGCGTGCAATGCAATCGTGAAGAATTTTCGCACCCACCTGAATGTTGGCCACGGGATTGAGGGCAGACAATATACCGCCGTGAAACACATCGAATTTCTCGGCATGCACCTTGGGCATGACCTGCATCAGCCCCTGTGCGCCCACATGGCTTTCTGCGAACGGATTGTAGCGTGACTCTATCGCGATGACGCCAAGCATCAGAATCGGATCCAGCTGCTGCTTTTCGGCGACCGAATAGACCACGCGGATCAGCGCGCCGGTCACATTACGGGCGATTCTGAATTTGCGCGCGACATACTCGCGCAACGCCAGCGCCTGGCTGTTGCTGAGGCCGGGAACGGTGAACTGGCTGTTCGAAATACCAAGATTGGCAAAAAAGCCCTCGTCCGTGTAATCGAGCTCTCTGGTCAGCGCCGCGTTATGCTGCTGCTCTGGCGATGGTGCCGGCGGCGGCACCAAATCGCCCGTGCGCACATGCGGCGAATTGAAAATGGTGAGCAGGTCCTTGTCAGACATGACCGTGCTGTCGGGCATCAGGGCATTCAACGATGCCTGGTGAATCACCCGGATCTGGTCGCGGATGGCCGGCAAAAGTGCAGCCGCCAGCACAGCAACAAGCACGGCGATCCCCAGATAGGAGACCATCAGATGGACAATATCGAGCGCAGTCCGATAAACGGAGCCAAAATAGCGGGAAGCAACAGAACGGGTTGTCGCAGAATTCATGTATGACAAAGACCGGATCACCCCACGCAAGGGTCCGGAGAGATTTGAGGAAATTTACTATACCCCAGTTTTGGCTGGCCCGCATCCTCCCCTGCCTTTCTCCTATAATGCACTATCTGAGTCATCAATAGGCTGTCTATCGTGAAATATGCGGATCTGCGGGATTTTCTCAAGCAACTGGAAAAGCGGGATAATCTTAAATCCATTCAAGTGCCGGTACAAACCCGGTTGGAAATGACCGAAATCAGTGACCGGGTGCTGCGCGCCGGCGGCCCGGCCCTGCGTTTCGAACAGCCCGTACACCAGGGACGCAAATCGGACATCCCGGTGCTAACCAATCTGTTTGGCACCCCCGAACGTGTGGCCTGGGGCATGGGCGCCGAATCGGTCAGCGCCTTGCGCGATACGGGTACACTGCTGGCCAGCCTGCGCGAGCCCGAAGCGCCAAAAGGCCTCCGCGAAGCGATCGGCACCGTGTCCATGCTCAAGTCGGCACTGTGGGACATGGCGCCGAAAATGCAACGCCATGCAGCGTGTCAGGAAATTATCTGGGAAAAAGACGAGGTTGACTTATCACGCCTGCCGATTCAGCTGTGCTGGCCCGGCGATATCGCCCCGCTGATCACCTGGGGGCTGGTGGTGACCCGTGGGCCAAAGGCGAAACGCCAGAACCTGGGGATTTACCGGCAGCAGGTCATCGGCAGAAACAAGGTTATCATGCGCTGGTTGTCCCACCGTGGCGGCGCGCTGGATTTTCGTGACCACGCGCTTGCCCACCCCGACCAGCCCTTCCCCATGTCAGTGGCACTGGGCGCGGACCCGGCCACCATTCTGGGAGCGGTCACTCCAGTGCCCGACAGCCTGTCCGAATACCAGTTCGCAGGCCTGCTGCGCGGCTCGCGAACCGAACTAGTCAAATCGATCGGCAACACCCTGTCTGTACCCGCTTCTGCGGAAATCGTGCTTGAAGGTCATATTCTGCCGGCCAGCCATCCCGATGCCATTGCTCCCGACCCTGCGACCGGCATCACAGCCCCGCGCGGCAACGGTTTCGAGATGGCGCTCGAAGGCCCTTATGGTGACCATACGGGCTATTACAATGAGCAGGACTGGTTTCCGGTATTCACCATTGATCGCATCACCATGCGCAATAAGCCGATCTACCATAGCACTTACACCGGCAAGCCGCCAGACGAACCTGCCGTACTGGGCGTGGCGCTCAATGAAGTGTTCGTGCCGCTGCTGCAGAAACAGCTACCGGAGATTGTTGATTTTTATCTGCCGCCTGAAGGCTGCAGCTACCGCCTGGCAGTCGTGTCGATCCGCAAGCAATACGCCGGCCATGCCAAGCGTGTCATGTTTGGGGTATGGAGTATCCTGCGCCAGTTCATGTATACCAAATTCATTGTCGTTGTCGATGACGATATAAACGCGCGCGACTGGAAGGAAGTGATCTGGGCGATGACCACGCGCATGGACCCGGTGCGTGATACGGTACTGGTGGAAAATACACCAATCGACTATCTGGACTTTGCCTCACCCGAGTCCGGGCTGGGTGGAAAAATGGGCATGGACGCCACCAACAAATGGCCGGGCGAAACGCATCGCGAATGGGGAACGCCCATTGCCATGGATCAGGACGTCAGACTCAGGGTCGATGCTCTGTGGCAGGATCTTGGTCTTGATACGTAAATGTACCATGATCGACCGGGAGATCCTGCTCAGACTTACTGCGAGACGGTGCCTGGCGCCGTGACGTCTGCTTCGACTGGAATTTGTTATAGACAAACCATGAGGTCGCGGCCAGGGCGATCGGCTTGATCAGCGCCGAACGGGACTTGGCGGCACGCAGCAAAAAGCGCGCGATGGTCAGGCTGACCAGCGGATTTTTTTCGATCAGTGAAAAAAAGCCGCTGCGCCTGCGCGTAAAGCTCATCAGCGTTTCGCCGCCCGCATCCAGCAGGGCCGTTTTGATGGCGTCCGGAGAGAGCGAATGACCAAGCACACTCACATCCTGTCGCAATTGTTCGCGCTCGGCCAGGACCCGGGCGGTCAGCAAGGCCTTGCGTAAAGGCTTTTTCAGTACTGGCTCATTCATCGCCGACTCCTTTGGTAGCGGCAGCAGATGCCGGCTCACTACGCCCGCGCAGGGCCTGCGCATCATCCCGCAAGGCATCGATGGTTGCCGCGAAAGGCGTCGCCGCCAGCCCCAGATGCTTTTTCATCAAAAGCAAACAGCCCAGACCGATTAAGGCATAGACCAGCACCAGGACTGCCAGGGCGATGTAACGGTACTCCGTGCCCCAGAACAACAGCCCGACCAGCACAGCGACAACAGTGAGTGCCAAGTGCAAAAACAGCAAGCCAACAGCGCCGAATAAAAGAACCGACAAAAGCCGGTCCTTTTCTTCCGTCAGTTCCAGAGACAGCAGTTCAAGGCGCGTTTTGATCAGCGAGGTAAAACCGCCGCTGACGGCACGCAGATTCTGTTTGACTGACATCGTTGGTTCGCGTTACTTGCGACCGATGATGACACCCAGCAGGATTCCTGCCAGCGCAGCAAAACCGACCGTACGCCATGGATTATCATGCACATAGTCGTCTGTCACCTTGACTGCCTGCTTGCTTTGTTCTACCGCGCGTTCCTGCACATCCTTGAATGAACCGGTCGCTTTGTTCAGAGCGTTCACAGCACGATCTCGCAACTCGCTGGCTTTGTCGCCGCCGATTTCGGAGGCTTCCTTGAGCATACCTTCTGCTTCCGCAATACTGGCCCGCAGATTGTTCAACAGCTGTTCCTGAGATTGTTCGAGACTTGATTTACTAGCCATGTGACTCTCCTGCAATGATTATCTAAAATTGCCGGCAAGCGGAACACCCGCTTTGTCCGGGTCCTGCTTTCTTGTTTCTTATATTAAGCCATTGTTGAGAATTTCAAGTTCATCATAGCGCATTCCAGGCACTTATCGACCAGACTTTAAGATTGTTTTCATTTACACAGGTCCTGACATCCGTCGCGAGCCCTGAAAAAAGCATGTATTTTATATTTTCATATTTAAAAACAATCACTTGCCTTATACCGCACGGCATATACGACGCAACACTCTGACAAAATTGGTAGCCTATTCTTTCTGTCTTGTTCCGAATATGCGATCACCGGCATCGCCCAGTCCGGGAATGATATAGCCGTCCCGGTTCAGTCGCTCATCAATGGATGCCGTGTAAATTTTGACTTCGGGATGCGCGTTCAGCACCCGCTCAATGCCTTCGGGTGCGGCAACCAGAACCAGCGCCTTGATTTCCCGGCAACCGGCTTGCTTGAGCATGGTGATGGTCGCTTCCATGGAGCCACCGGTCGCCAGCATCGGATCAATGATAAGCGCCAGACGCTGATCCAGATCGCCAACCAGTTTTTGCAAATAGGTGGCCGCTTCCAGCGTTTCTTCGTTACGTGCAATGCCCACGGCACTGACCTTGGCGCCGGGAATCAGGGACAAGACGCCATCGAGCATACCGATGCCGGCACGCAAAATCGGCACGACAGTCACTTTCTTTCCGGCAATTTTTTTGACTGTGACGTTGCCGCACCAGCCTTCAATGACGGCATCTTCCAAGGGAAAGTCCTTGGACGCTTCGTAGGTCAGCAACGCCCCGATTTCCTGGGCCAGTTCCCGAAAACTCTTGGTGCTCAGATCGGCCCGCCGCATGATGCCCAGCTTGTGCTGGATCAGGGGATGGCTGATTTCGTGAACGGACATGTTTTTTTCTCCGAAAAATTATTGTGCAATGAGCCACTGGACAAGGCCGTCGACAAAGGATTTGGTTTTAAGGGCGGCAACATCATTGACCAGGCTGACCAGGATATAGGTTTTGCCGCTAGCCGCAGTGACATAACCTGACAATGCACTGGCATTGCCCAGCGTCCCTGTCTTGAAGTATCCCCGGCCCTTTGCCGCCTGATCCGTCAGGCGGCGACGCATAGTACCATCGACACCCGAGACTGACAATGAATCGATGAATACGTCCCGCAAGCGCGAAGCCCAGATGGTATCGAGCATCTGGGCCTGCCCTCCGGCAGTGATGCGTCCTGCGCGGGACAGCCCAGAGCCATTGACGACGGTGTACGCGCCAATATTAACACCTTGTTTGCGCAGCGTATCCAGAACCGCCTGGCTGCCCTTTTCGAAGGTCGCCGGCGCGCCGTACAGCTCCTGCCCCAGGGTCAGCAGCAGTGTTTTGGCCATCACATTATTACTGTATTTGTTGATCGTTTGTATCACCTGCCCCAGCGAAGGTGACGTGCGGGTCTCCAGCGGCACGGCGCGCTGCGGCACCAGGCCGTCGCGTATCACGCCTGAAATAGTCCCGCCCTCGGCCGTCCATAGCCGCTCAAAAATACTGGAAAACATATAGGTTTGCGATCCGACAAGCCGGTAAATGGAAAACTCCCCACAGGCCGCAGACAGTTTTCCCTTGAGCTGCAAGGCGGGGCCACTGTCGGTCTGCACCGTGCCGGTCAGCTCCGAGCCGGTTCGCGACTTGACGCAGGCACCCGTGGTCAACCCCAGGTGACCCGCTATGGGCGGATTGTGTATATCCGGTTCAAACGATACCTCCCAGTTGCCGGACTGCCGATCCGGCTTCAAATTGAGCATGATCGCGCCAAGATTGACCATCATGGCATCCGGGTTGGCGTTATAGGGGCGCTCCGGCGAGCCGTCAAAATCGCCGGGATCCGTAAAAATAGGCGCAAACAGTGAGCGGTCCACAATCACATCCGACAAATGACGCAAACCCTTGGCCTGAATGGCACGAATCATCTGCCGCAGATTATGATAATTGAGCGCCGGATCACCACCCCCCTTGATATACAGCGGCGTGCGCATGGCCTGCGATACGTCAAAGCGCGCCCTGCGATCAATATAAAAACGGGTCTTCCAGGTGTACTGACTGCCCAGCCGATTGAGCGCTGCCCAGGTAGTGAGCATTTTCATGACTGAAGCCGGATTACGTGGCGTACTTGGATTGATTGCCAGAATGACAGGGCCGCCAGCCTCCTTGATCAGCAGCGACAGCGACGATAACGGTACGCCGGTTTTGTCCCAGCGCGCTCGTATGGTGTCGGGCAGATGATCGGCCGATTTGATCGACGCAATGGGAAATCCATAGACATTCAACAGGTCGCCTGCGTCAGCTTCGCTTTGGGCTGCGGCTGCCGCAGCCAGACCGGTTGCCCCTTTCTTCTTTACACCCAGGCCGCTCTTTTTCACGGGCGGCACGATTTTCACATCAAGGGCGCCCGGCCGATTGAACTCAAACGTCGCACCGGGTGCAACCCGAATGGTTGCAGTCTTTCCCTTTTTATCGGACGAGGCCTTCTTTTTTGTCTGCGGCTTGCTGCCTGCGCCGCTGTCGCGCGCGCAAGCGGGGGTCGCCAGCGCCAGGCTAAGCAGGAGCAGACAAGCCACCATGGACAGTCGTCCTGCTACAGGGCGCATCACCACATTTGCTATTGGCATACAGAAGCGTCAGAAGCACAAGCCGAATGCCACGCTTGCCCAATCGTCGCTGCGCAGGAAACGGCGCCCACCACAGAACGCGGCTTCGGATAAGAAGGCTTGGGGTGAATCATTGTAATCTGGCTCTCCTGTTGCAGTCCGGAACGAAAAAGACACTTTATAATGATTAATTACGACAAACCGGTTAAAACCGGCGAAATTCGTCCGCCAACCTTCCCGATATTGCGAGCCCAGATACGTGCAGCTGCGCGCATCAATGCCTTCGATACCCTGCTTTCCGTTGCTTTTATATTCATGTTACCCATAGATCCCTCGCTGAGTATTGCCGACTTCGACTACGAACTTCCCGAAGACCTGATCGCCCAGACCCCGCCTGCCACCAGAACCGACAGCCGCCTGTTGCGCGTGCAAAACAATGGCGCACTGCAGGACCTGAACTTTAGCGCTTTGCCCGACCTGCTGTTGCCGGGAGACCTGCTGATCTTCAATGACACCAAGGTGATCAAGGCAAGACTATACGGCCAAAAGGACAGCGGCGGGCGCGTGGAAGCGCTGATTGAACGCATTATCGAACCCACCCGCGCCCTGGCGCATGTTCGTGCCAGCAAATCACCGCGCCCCGGCACCACGCTGGTTTTTGATGGCGCCGTTACCTGTACAGTCGTGGCGCGGCATGACGATCTTTTCCAATTGCAGTTCGATACCGATATTCTGCCCGTGCTGGACAAACACGGCAACCTTCCATTGCCTCCGTATATCAAACACAGCGCCGACCAGCAGGATGAAACCCGTTACCAGACTGTCTACGCCCGCCACCCCGGCGCCGTCGCCGCACCCACTGCGGGTTTGCATTTTGATGCAACGCTGCTGCAGCGACTGCAAGACAAAGGAATAAACACGGCCTGGGTCACATTGCACGTGGGCGCCGGCACATTCCAGCCGGTGCGGGTAGAAAAAATCAGTGAGCATATTATGCACGCAGAATGGTATACCGTACCGGAAACGACCGTAGCCGCCATTGCTGCGGCCCGCGAGCGTGGCGGACGGGTTATTGCCGTTGGTACCACGAGCGTGCGGGCACTGGAATCGGCTGCGCAGCAAGGCGGCACACTGGACAACCTGCGCTGCCCCGTCGCCCACAGCGCCGATACGCAGCTATTTATCACGCCAGGCTACACGTTTCGCGTGATCGACGGACTGATCACCAATTTTCATTTGCCCCAGTCAACGCTACTGATGCTGGTCTCCGCCCTGACAGGTCGCGAGCGCATGCAGCAGGCCTATCGCCATGCCATCGAACAGCGCTACCGATTCTTCAGTTATGGGGATGCTATGTTTATTGCACCCGCCTAATCCGACCCGGCACTGCCCAAAGCAGTTGCCGGTGCATTTACCTGCCCAACTTTACAACCCTGACCCAGGCGCAAGGGAACGAATCAGTGCTGTTTCTGTCATACTTGCCTCTTTGTCGTGCGCGCACCTCCCCTTCATCAATCAATTATCATGCCAGGACTTTCCTTTTCTTTAATAAAAACCGAGGGTAAAGCCCGCCGGGCCAGCATCACTCTGAATCACGGCACCGTCCAGACGCCCATGTTCATGCCGGTGGGCACCTATGGCAGCGTCAAGGCCATGCTGCCGCACGAACTGGAAGAGATCGGGGCGCAGGTAGTGCTTGGCAACACCTTTCATCTGTGGCTGCGGCCAGGCACCGAAGTCATTGAAAAACATGACGGCCTGCACGGCTTCATGCAATGGAAAAAACCGCTACTGACCGACTCCGGCGGCTTCCAGGTGTTCAGCCTGAGCGACTTGCGCAGCAAAATCACCGAAGAAGGCGTCAAGTTCTCGTCGCCTATCGATGGCTCAAGGCTGTTTCTGACGCCCGAAGAGTCCATGCGCATCCAGCGTGCACTCAATTCGGATATCGCCATGGTGTTTGACGAATGCACACCGTACACCATCGACGGGCGTCCCGCCACGCACGATGAGGCAGCGCGTTCCATGCGCATGTCCCTGCGCTGGGCCCAACGCTCCCGGGATGCGTTTGACACGCTGCAAAACCCCAATGCGCTGTTCGGCATTGTCCAGGGCGGCATGTTCGAGGACCTGCGCGACGAATCGCTGGCCGGACTGCAGCGCATTGGTTTTGACGGATACGCCATCGGCGGCCTGTCCGTGGGCGAACCCAAACCGGACATGCGTCGTATACTGGCACATATCGCCCATCAGTTGCCCGACAATGCCCCGCGCTATTTAATGGGGGTAGGTACGCCGGAAGACCTGGTCGAAGGCGTCAGCCAGGGCGTAGACATGTTCGATTGCGTCATGCCGTCGCGCAACGCACGCAACGGCTGGCTGTTTACCCGCTTCGGTGATATTAAAATCCGCAATGCGCGGTATCGCGACGATACCCGCCCGCTGGATCCGACCTGCGCGTGCCATACCTGTCGGCATTTTTCTCGCGCCTACCTGCACCATATGCAGAAGGCCAATGAAATCACCGGCGCCCGCCTAAATACGCTGCACAACCTGCATTTTTACCTGAACATCATGGAACAGATGCGGCAAGCGCTGGAACAGGGCCGTTTTGCCCATTGGCAGGAACAATTTTTCATCGATCGGTCCAAAGGCATTGACTAGCCCAGAAAAGGCTACAATATTTGGTTAATTTATACTTACGGGAGTCTTTCTTATGCTTACAAGCAATTTATCTACACTGGTTCTTGCGCAGGCTGCACCGGCCGGCGGCATCCTTGGCGGTCTGACAAGTTTTCTGCCTATCATCCTGATGTTCGTGGTGCTGTACTTCCTGATGATTCGCCCGCAAATGAAACGCCAGAAAGAAACCAAAGCCATGATCGAGGCCCTTGCCAAGGGTGACGAAGTGATTACTGCCGGCGGTATTCTGGGCAAGATATCCAAAGTCACCGACAACTACCTGACCGTGGAAGTATCCAACCTGGCAGACAAACCCGTCGAGGTGCTGGTACAACGCGTTGCAGTGACCACAGTATTGCCAAAAGGCACAGTCAAATCGCTGTAATCCGGCAACAGGCGGGCGGTAATTACCGCCCTGCTTTTTGCCCGGCCCCCTGTTTCAACCCCTTATCGAAAACGGCTACGGTATGAACCGCTATCCCCTCTGGAAATACATTACGGTGCTGGTTGCCCTGATTATCGGCATCCTGTATACCGCCCCCAATTTTTTTGGTGAAACACCGGCAGTGCAGGTGTCCAGCGCCAAGGTGACGCAAAAAGTCACCACGCAGACCATGGGTCAGGTAGAGGACATACTACGGCAGAACAATATTGCCTTTTCCGGTACCTATTTTCAACAAAACGGCCCTGCCGGCACCGTCCGGGTCCGCCTGGCCAATACCGACACGCAGCTGAAGGCTCGCGACATACTGGATAACGCGCTCAATCCCGTCAACGATGACCCTTCCTATACCGTGGCGCTGAACCTGCTGTCGGCCTCTCCGGACTGGATGAGCGCAATCGGCGCAAATCCCATGTACCTGGGTCTTGATTTGCGCGGTGGTGTGCATTTTCTACTACAGGTCGATATGCAAGGCGCGCTGACTGCTCGCTATGAGTCCCTGACGACAGACATCCGGTCCATTTTGCGCGACGCACGTGTCGCAATGGAATCGGTCAACAACGCAGACAACCGCATTACCGCCACCTTCGCCTCTGAGCAAGACCGTAACAAGGCGCAGGATGTGCTGCGTACCCGCACCAATGAACTGGAATTTACCACCAGTCAGTCTGGCGACAAATTCCTGCTGACCGGCAGCATCCTGCCGACCGAAATTGCGCGGGTTCAGGACAGTGCCCTCAAACAGAATATCCTGACCCTGCACAACCGGATCAACGAGCTAGGTGTGGCTGAACCGATTATTCAGCAACAGGGACTGGACCGCATCATCGTACAACTGCCCGGCATTCAGGACGTCGCCAAGGCCAAGGAAATTCTCGGCCGCACCGCCACCCTGCAGTTGCGCATGGTCGATGATTCGCCTGCGGCGCAAAACACCATGGCCACCGGCACCGTGCCTTTCGGACTGGAGAGTTTCAAGGACACCGACGGCAGGACAGTGCTGGTCCGCCGCCAGGTATTGCTGACCGGCGAGAATCTGGAAAACGCCCAATCCGGACGCAACCAGCAAACCCAGCAGCCTACTGTCAACCTCACACTGGACGACAAGGGTGCACGCATTTTCCGTGATACCACACGCGACAATATTGGCAAACGCCTGGCCATCATTCTGTTTGAAAATGGCAAAGGCCAGGTCGTGACGGCTCCGGTCATTCGCAGCGAAATCCCTAACGGACAGGTCGAAATTTCAGGCAGCATGGATGCCACGCAGGCCGCCGATACCGCCCTGCTGCTGCGCGCAGGTTCGCTGGCCGCCCCCATGTCGATTATCGAAGAGCGCACCATCGGCCCAAGTCTGGGCGCCGACAATATCCGGATGGGATTCGATTCCACACTTTACGGTTTCGTGATGATCGCGATCTTCATGATCATTTATTACCACGTGTTCGGTGTGTTTTCTACCCTGGGCCTGGCCTTTAACGTATTGCTGCTGCTGGCGGTCCTGTCGCTGCTGCAGGCCACGCTTACGCTGCCGGGCATTGCCGCCATTGCATTGACGCTGGGCATGGCGATTGACTCGAACGTGCTGATCAATGAACGGGTCCGGGAGGAACTGCGCAACGGTGCCTCGCCGCAACAGGCCATCAACGTCGGCTTTAGCAAGGCGTGGGCCACCATCCTTGACTCGAACCTGACGACCCTGATTGTGGGCCTGGCGCTGCTGGCTTTCGGTAGCGGCCCGGTTCGCGGCTTTGCCGTGGTTCACTGCATCGGTATCCTGACCTCCATGTTCTCATCAGTGGTCGGCGTACGGGCTATTGTGAATTTGTGGTACGGCCGGCGCAAGAAACTCAAATCGGTTTCCATCGGTACCGTCTGGCGTCCCGAGGCAGGCAAGAAGAAAGACGTCGCCAAGAACTGAATAGCGCAGAACACTTTTTCTGTCCGGGCTGACCGGACAGAGCAGGAATAAATATGGAATTTTTCAGAATTCGCAAAACCATCCCGTTCATGAAGAACGCGCTGATCCTTAATCTGATCAGCGGCATCACCTTCGTGCTGGCGGTATTTTTCATTG
>NZ_JBQEAU010000078.1:0-22133 GCF_052108595.1 Advenella sp. | reverse complement strand
CAGACAAAAGGAAAGGGACAGTGGACTGTCCCTTGATCCCGTGATGACAATTGTACGCTGGTGTCACCGCGCCATCGGTCCGGTTGGCGGCTGGTGACTGGTCAGACACAGTTGAGCACAAAGTTCAGAACGCAGGATCGTTAACAAACCGGGCGGGAACGCTGGCGGGTGCCTGCTAGCCCGGTTGACGGCCTGATCCGATTCATTTGTGCATCATCGGCCAGCCGCCTGATATCACGCGTTTTCTTCAGCAGCCTTGGCTTCAGCCGTGGCAATTTCCTGATGCACTTTTTCCATGTCAACGGCCTGGACTTTCTCAAGCAATTCGTCCAGCTGACCGGGGCTGAGCGCACCGGCCTGTGAAAACAACATCACGCGTTCACGAAAGACCATTAATGTAGGAATGGAACGGATGCCCAGGGCGCCGGCCAGTTCCTGCTGATCTTCGGTATCGACTTTGGCAAATTCGATATCAGGATGGGCCTGCGCCGCTTTCTCGAATGTTGGGGCAAACTGGCGGCAGGGACCGCACCAAGGCGCCCAGAAGTCAATGATCAATGTATTGTCTTCTTTAATGGCTTGCTGGAAGGTGTCTTTGGTCAGTTCGGTAATGGGCATAATTCTTTCTCCAGTTTAAGTTGCAGACCGATGTACTTCAATGAATATAGGGGCGGCAACCATGAATTACTAGTTGAATATTTTTATTGCTTTCATTATGAATGCCTATCAAGTACAAGTGTAATTCAATTGTTAACGATATAAACCTGAACGTAAAATAAAACCGCAAGCAATTGGCTTGCGGCTCCAGAGGCATTCACGCGGTTTTTGCAACCGCGTGCCATTTCACAGCGAAACTTGCTGCGGCTGCGCCGACAGGTCAACGCACGCAAGCGTGACTGGGCTATTCCAGCGCGAAGCGCAATACAAATAGCAGGGCAATGATCAGTGTTGCAATGTGAATCTCACGGAAACGACCGGTGAATGCTTTGATAATCACATAACTGATAAAACCGAATGCAATCCCTTCGGCAATGGAGTACGTAAAGGGCATGATAATCGCAGTGAGTGCGGCTGGAATGGCATTGGTGATATCGTTCCACTCCACTTCAACCAGCTCGCGCACCATCAGCCCGGCAACGTAGAGCAGGGCAGGAGCGGTGGCGTAAGGAGGTACAACGCCGGCCAGCGGCGCGAAAAACAGACACAGCAGAAACAGCAAGCCCACGACCAGGGCGGTCATGCCGGTGCGCCCACCCGCCTGTACGCCTGCTGCGCTTTCGACAAACGCGGTGGTGCTGCTGGTGCCCAATGCAGAGCCGGCCAGGATGGCGGTGCTGTCGGCGAACAGGGCGCGCCCGAGACGATTGGGTTTGCCCTCAGGCAGCAGGTTGGCGCGACGCGCAACACCGATCAGTGTTCCGGTCGCATCAAAGATCTCTACCAGCACAAAAACCAGAATAATATGCAGGAAGCCCTGATTCAACACGCCAGCAATATCCAGTTGCATAAAAGTGGGGGAAATACTGGGTGGCGCCGAAACGATGCTGGTGATGGGCGCGCTAAATCCGAGGAGCGCTGACAGAACGGTGACCGCCAGAATACCGATCAGAATGGCGCCTTTGACGCGCAGGCTGTCCAGGCACACAATGATAAAAAAGCCCAGGATTGCAAGCAGGACAGTGGGCGATTTGAGATCGCCCTGCGCCACAAGGGTTGCCTCGTTGCCCACGACAATGCCGGCCGATTTGAGCGCAATCAACGCCAGGAACAGACCGATGCCGGCGACAATGGCAGACCGCAGCGATTTGGGGATCCCCTCGATCAGCCATTTGCGTATACCGGTCGCCGACAGAATCAGGAATATGACGCCGGAAACAAAAACGGCGCCTAGCGCCTGTTGCCAGGAATAGCCCATGGCCCCGACCACGCCGAAAGCAAAGAAGGCATTCAAGCCCATGCCTGGCGCCATACCAATGGGCCAGTTAGCCAGAAAGGCCATGATGAGGCAGCCCAGTGCTGCAGCCAGGCAGGTTGCAACGAAAACAGCGCCTTTGTCCATGCCCGTGGTGCCCAGAATCTCAGGGTTCACGAATATGATGTAAGACATCGTCAGAAAGGTCGTCAGACCGGCAAGAATTTCCGTACGGGCATTCGTGCCATGCTCTCTGAGCTTGAACAGTGATTCCAGCATGAACATAACTCCTAATAAACAGATACATGTGTACAATTGCAACTGTAGCGTATTCTTTATAGTTAATGACGAGCGCGCATCGTGCCCTATCGGCAAATAATCCGATACCGTCTTTAATCTGCAACATTTTATCCTGCTACAAAGGCAATGTAATCACACCGACGGCGGTTCTGCCTTGCGCTAGCGACTTGGCGAGCGAGCACGAGTCAGCGCCGTCGAACAGGTAATTTATGATCATTCTCGGCATTGAAAGCTCCTGTGACGAGACCGGCGTCGCGCTGGTCAGCACCGAATCGGGCCTGCTGGCGCACGCGCTGCACAGTCAGATTGCCATGCATCAGGCCTATGGCGGCGTCGTGCCCGAACTGGCTTCGCGCGACCATATCCGGCGTGTCCTGCCGCTTACCCGCGAAGTGCTGCGCCATGCAGACCTGACCCTCAAAGACATCGATGCCGTGGCCTATACTGCAGGGCCTGGCCTGGCCGGTGCGCTGCTGGTTGGCGCCTCGGTCGCCAGATCCCTGGCGTGGAGTCTGAATATACCCACAATCCCGATCCATCATCTGGAGGGCCATTTGTTGTCACCCATGCTGGCGCAGGCCGTTCCCGATTTTCCGTACGTAGCGCTGCTGGTGTCCGGCGGACATACCCAGCTGATGCATGTGAAGGCCATCGGCCAATACGAATTACTGGGTGAAACCCTGGATGATGCGGCCGGCGAAGCCTTTGATAAATCCGCCAAGCTGATGGGCCTGCCTTACCCGGGAGGGCCGGCGCTGGCTGCGCTTGCCGACAAGGGAAACCCAAAGGCCTACGATCTGCCCCGCCCGATGATGCATAGCGGCGATCTGGATTTCAGTTTTTCCGGCCTCAAAACCGCGGTTCTGACCACGCTTCGCAAGCTGGAGCAGCACGGGCCGTTAAATGACCAGCAACGGCAGGATCTGGCCGCTTCGGTACAGGCCGCGATTGTGCAAGTGCTGGGCTATAAAGCAATCAAGGCCGTCAAGGCCAGCGGCAGCAACCGCCTGGTGGTGGCGGGGGGCGTAGGTGCAAACCGGCAACTGCGCGAATATCTGACGCGCCAGATGCAAAAGCAAAACGGTGAGGTGTTTTTCCCACCGCTGGCGCTATGCACCGATAATGGCGCAATGATCGCCCATGCTGCAGCGGAACGGGTCAAGGCGGGTTTAGTGGACAAAATGCGCCGTCCGGACAATGCCGCCGTTCATCCCCGCTGGGATCTGGCAGATATCAGCGCCTGAGTGTGCTACTGCGTTTTTTTCTTCTGGCCAATTCGCGATTCGGTGCCCGCCAGCAGATTCGCAATATTTTTCTTGTGCTTGGCGATCAGCACGAGCGCCAGAAAGCAGATGGCCAGAAACCAGGGCATGGAAAACGGCCAGGCCGCCATGCCGCCAACATAATAATAAAACGGCGCAAAAACGGCTCCGACCAGAGCAGCCAGGGAAGAGTAGCGAAAGAAAATGGCCATAATGAGCCAGGTCGCAATGGTGGCAACAGCCAGCCACGGCTGCAGCGCGAACAGCACGCCAACTGCTGTGGCTACACCTTTGCCCCCCTTGAAATTGAGAAAAAACGAATAGATGTGGCCAAGAAAGACAGCGACGGCCACCAACGCAATGGTGGTGTCCGTAAACCCGGCCATGGGGGCAAGATAGATTGCCAGGGCAACCGCCAGCCAGCCCTTGAAGGCATCTCCCAGCAAAGTGAACAGGGCGGCTTTGCGGTTGCCTGTGCGCAGCATATTGGTGGCGCCGGGATTGCCGGAACCGAAGGTGCGGGGGTCCTGCAAGCCGAACAGGCGACTGGCCACCATGGCAAAAGAGACCGAGCCTATCAGGTAGGCGGCAAGCAGGGCAAGAATGGTCCAGAGCAGGTTGTTCATCGTCGTCGTTGTCATTACCAGAAGACACGATTATATACAGTTCCCTTTCGTAATGCCGAACAGGATATCGCGTCCCGCGTATCGGTTGATCCATGTACAATACAGGGGGAATAATGTCTGGTTGCGATCTGAATGAAACGAATATTGGTGTCGAACGATGATGGTTACAATGCCGAAGGTGTGCAGGCCCTGGCCGAGGCGCTACGCGATATTGCCCAGGTCACGGTTGTTGCGCCCGAAGTTAATCACAGTGGCGCCTCCAATTCGCTTACGCTGAACAGGCCACTGTCGGTGCGGCGTACCCCATCGGGCGATTATTACCTGAACGGCACCCCGTCAGACTGCGTGCACGTGGCGCTGACAGGCCTGCTCGACTACCGGCCCGATCTGGTTGTCTCTGGCATCAATAACGGTGCCAATCTTGGCGAAGACACCTTGTATTCCGGTACTGTAGCAGCTGCGACAGAAGGCTTTCTGTTCGGTATCCCGTCAATTGCCTTTTCCTTGACTGAAAAGAACTGGCCAGAACTGGAAGCGGCCACGAAAATCGCCGTGCAAATCGTGCGGCATCAATTGGCCAACCCATTTCCAGCCCCTGTTCTACTCAGTGTCAATATTCCGCCATTGCCGGAACATCATTGGAGTTCACTGCGCGTGACACGATTGGGCCGGCGCCATCCGTCGCAGCCAGTTATCAAAAGCGCCAATCCTGCAGGCGAGCCTATTTACTGGATCGGCATGGTGGGCGAGGTTGCCGACTTTGCCGAAGATACTGATTTTGGTGCAACCAGTCATGGTCTGATTTCCATGACGCCGCTGCAACTGGATTTGACACACTACAAGCAATTGAACCAGGCGCGCAGCTGGGTGGAGTTGAGCAATGCGTAAACCTCCCTTTGGTACCGGTCCGCACTTCGGAAATGTAAATGATGTTAACGAAAGCCGAACACGCCTTTCTTTTCCGTCCAACAAAATTAAAATTACGCCAACCAATAGCAACACCCGTATTATTGTTGCCGGAAACACGGCACGCACGGCCTCGGCCGTACCTGCCACAGAGGGGCGGACCGGCCAGAATATCGGCTTGAATTCTGATCGGCTGCGCGCACTCATGGTCGAGCGGCTCCGACAAAAAGGCATTACCGATGAGCGAGTCCTGGACGCCATGCGCTCTGTACCCAGGCATGTATTTATTGACCAGGGGCTGGCCAGCAGGGCATACGATGACGCGGCGCTGCCCATCGGTTTTTCCCAAACCATCTCGCAGCCGTGGGTCATTTCACGTATGCTTTCAGCTGTCGCGGAGAGCCGAAAGCCACAAAAAATGCTGGAAATCGGTACCGGTTGTGGCTACCAGGCTGCCGTGATGGCGGCAATGTGCCACGAAGTGTATACAATTGAACGAATCAAGCCGTTGTATGAAATGGCCAGAGGTACGCTGCGTGAGCTCAAACTGGTGTCCCGCATACGTCTGGTTCATGGTGACGGGATGCTGGGTATGCCCTCGGTCGCCCCGTTTGATGCCATCGTTATCGCCGCGGCCGGATTGCAGATTCCGACCGCATTGCTGCACCAGCTGGACATAGGTGCCCGCCTGATTGCGCCCGAAGGTTCGGATCAGCAGAAACTGGTGCTGATCGAAAGAACCGGCGTAAACAGCTGGGATCGTAAGGAACTTGAACCTGTACGCTTTGTTCCACTGCGTGCAGGCATACAATTGTGACAGGAGAAAATACCCGTTTTGCGTACGTGTTACGCATCCATTGAACAGGTAGGTAAAACATATGCAGATTCACTCAATGAAAAGAAAATTCCCCGTTTTAATTGGATCCCTGGTATTGGCGGCAACGCTGGCCGGTTGCGGAACCTCTTCACGTGCGCCGGTCTCCGAGCTCGGTTCCGGCCGTTCAGCCGGCGGCCCGGCGGGTCCGGGAGAATATATCGTACAGCGCGGCGATACGCTTTATAAAATTTCCCGCGCAAATAACGTCAGCGTTTCCCAGCTGATGTCAATGAACAAACTTTCTTCTCCTTCACTTGAAGTAGGTCAACGGCTGCGTGTATCTGCAAGCGCATCTTCGAGTTCGGCCGGCACAGATTCGACCGTCGCAGGCAGCGCGACGCCCACTGCTTCAGGTAGCACCTCAGCCACGCCTGCCAGCGACGCCACTGCCGTGTCCTGGGGCTGGCCAGTGGCCACCACCAAGATCATTACCCAGTTCTCGGCAAGCACACGCGGTATTGACATCGAAGGCAAGCTTGGCGATCCGGTGTCCGCCGCGGCATCAGGTTCAGTCTCTTACGTGGGCAATGGCCTGCGTGGGCTGGGCAACCTGATCCTGATTTCCCACAGCAATGGCTTTATCTCGGCCTATGCCCACAACAGCAAACTGCTGGTCAAGAATGGGCAGAAAGTGTCCAAGGGTCAGAAAATTGCCGAAATCGGTCAATCGGATACCGCGTCACCACGCCTGCATTTTGAAATTCGCCGTCGCGGCAAGCCCGTCAATCCGTTGTCTTACCTGCCACGCCGCTAAGTGGCAAAACCCGTCTGAAAATATCGCGCGCCATGACTCCAACGCTTGTTTTCGATCTTGAAACCATTCCCGATGCCAAGGGCCTACGCGCGTTGAATGACTGGGATGACACGCTCTCCGATGCTGAAGTGGTTGAGCGGGCCAGGGCGCTTCGAATTGAACAGACCGGCAATGACTTCTTTCCCTTGCATCTGCAGAAAATTGCCGTCATCGGTTGTGTCTTTCGCGACGATAATGGCTTTCGTGTGCGCACGCTGGGTGAGCCGGACGATGATGAGGCCGTACTCATCGCGGGTTTCTTCAAGACCATTGAACGATACACGCCCAGGCTGGTTAGCTGGAACGGGTCGGGCTTTGATCTGCCGGTGCTGCATTATCGCTGCTTGATCCATGGCCTGTCTGCACCGCGATACTGGGATATGGGTGAAGATGACCGCGAATTCAAATATAACAACTACATCAGCCGTTATCACACCCGTCACACTGACCTGATGGATCTGCTTGCCAAGTTCAATGGCCGCGCTAATGCGCCGCTGGATCAACTGGCCAAGCTTTGTGGCTTTCCCGGAAAGTTGGGCATGGATGGCAGCCAGGTGTGGGATGCGTGGCGCGACGGCAAGGCCGATGAGGTCCGTGCATACTGTGAAACGGATGTGGTCAATACATGGCTGGTCTATTGCCGTTTCCGCCTTATGAAGGGCGAGCTGGACAAGACTGCCTATGAAGAAGAAGTTGCCCTGGTGCACAGCAGCCTGACTGCCCTGGACAAACCACAATGGCAGGAATACCTGGCTGCCTGGGATTATCGCTAGCGCGCCGTTGCCGCAGCACATGGCTGGCAAAACGGGCCATGGAAGAACCGGGCCCTGCCGTCAGGAAATGCATTGAAAGATCTGCATCGCTATTGAAACACACTTGTAATCGCTTGTGACACAGAATAGGCACGTCACTGACTGGCTTATGACGTCACCGACAGACTAAACAAGGAGTATAAAATGGCTGTTCAATTCTCAGGTTCTTTCCTCGTAAAATCCCTTCTGGCCAGCGCGCTGGCCGCAGCGGTAGCCACCACTGCATTTGCGCAGGCGGTAAAGGCCGATACGGAATCCAACCCTATCAGTCCTTCCGTGCAAAGTGAAAATACCCCGATGGAATACCATCGCATTGGTGAAACTAAACCACAGGACGGCGTCAGAAAGCACCATAAAGGCGACGGTCATAAACATGGCTATCATCGCAAGGGCAGTATGCGTCACGGGGCGATTGTGATTCCGGGCTTGGGCGCAGGCAGTCAGGCACTGGTTGATGACCTGAAAGTGACCGACGAACAAAAAGCCACACTTAAAACGATTAAGGACGAACATAAGGCTGCCCGCGAACCTAATCACGAGGCATTCCGTAACTACCTGGAAGAGCGTCGCAAGCAACTGGATTCCGGCAAGGTCGATCCGAAGGCGCTGCTCGAAGTACAGAAAGACATGCATGAGGGCTTTGAGAAAAAAATGGCAGATGATCAGGCCAAATGGCTTGGTCTGTGGGACACATTCAGTGCCGAGCAGAAAGCAACTGTTGTTAAATATTTCAAGGATCGTTCTGCCAAATGGGAAGAACATCGCAAGAGATTTCAACAGGAACAGGCAAAAATGACCGAAGCGCCAAAGCCTGAGGCGAACGTCCCAGCCAGTGATAGCAAACCCGCACCAGCAGCACCAAAACAGTAAACGTTGCGCCTGTTTGGCCTGCCTTTTTCGGGAAGTGAAGGCAGAGCAGGGCAGCAAGACGCCACTGTTTTGTGGGCCCGTCAGCAAGCGCTGGCGGGCTTTTTTGTAGCCACCGGGCGCGACCGGCGGCGCCATGTCAGGTGGTTTTGGCAAAACCCCGCTTGTCATATCTAGCGATACCATTATGGTCACTAATAGCGCCTGCAAAGGCTCCGATACAGGGATGACCTGACGACAATCCGGTATCGAGCCATGGTGTTACTACAGCAAATTGCGCCTCTATGTTTTCGTAAAGCACAACGATGCAGCCTGTCACAATGACTGTTTTACAGGTAGCGCGGCGTGTGGACCGGGCATCATTCAGTCTGGATCGTGTCGCCAGAGGTCGTGTTAAGCCGACCGAACCAGTGGTTTTGCCGACAATTGTTTTGCAATGTTGCCTTTTCGCGCCAACTTGTCTGGCTGGGTCATTAAAATAACGCCTTCAGAATACAGAGGTCAGCCATGCAGGAAACATTTACCATCGAATCCCTTGATCTGGAAGCGCGCGGCATCGCCCGGCGCGAGGGCAAGGCCATTTTCGTTGAAGGCGCGCTGCCTGCAGAAAAAGTAAGGGCTGACATTGTCCGCCGCAAGTGCTCATACGAAATCGCCCGCATGACATCGATCGTCAAGGAATCGAACCAGCGGGTCACACCCCGCTGCCCCAGTTTTGGCACCTGTGGCGGGTGCATCATGCAGCATCTGGATATCACCGCCCAGGTAGCGATCAAGCAGCGGGCACTGGAAGACGGTTTCAGGCATATTGCCAAAATGACGATACCCAGAGTCTTGCCGCCGTTGCAGGGACCTGCCTGGGGCTACCGTTATCGTGCACGTTTGTCGGTGCGCAAGGTGATCAAGAAGGGCAAAGTGCTAGTCGGGTTTCACGAACGCAAGAGCCGGTATGTGACCGATATGACTGAATGCCATGTACTGCCACCCTATGTGTCCGACATGCTGGTTCCCTTGCGTGAACTGATTGGCAGCCTGAGCATTGATGATAAAATCCCGCAGATCGAGGTGGCCGTCGGGCACGCCACGACTGCGCTGCTGTTGCGACACCTGGCGCCGTTGAACGCTGCCGATATCGAACAGCTGGACGCTTTCTCAACGCGCCATAACGTGGTGTGGTGGCTGCAATCGAAGGGACCCGATACTGTCAGGCCGTTGCATGAGGAACAGGCTGATTCGCTGTATTATCTGTTGCCTCAGTTTGGGCTGAAAATGCCATACAAACCAACGGATTTTACCCAGGTCAATTATTTCATCAACCGTTCCCTGATTGCCAAGGCACTCAATCTGCTGGATGTTCAGGCCGATGAGCGGGTGGCAGACCTGTTCTGTGGCCTGGGCAACTTTACCTTGCCCCTGGCCACCTTGGCACGTGAGGTGGTCGGCATCGAAGGCAGCAGCATACTTACAGACCGCGCCCTGCAGGCGGCCGGTCAGCACGACTTGCAGGAGAAAACCCGCTTTGCCACGTTGAATCTGTTTGAGGTAGACGTGGCCTGGCTGCGCGACCTGGGCCACTTTGACCGCATGCTGATCGATCCGCCCAGAGAGGGTGCGCAGGCGGTCGCGCTTGCACTGGCGCAACTTGAACCGCAAGAGCGTCCAACAAGAATCGTCTACGTGTCCTGTAATCCGGCGACCCTGGCACGCGATGCAGGCATTCTGGTGCACGACGGCGGCTACAAATTAAGTGCCGCTGGTGTCGTGAATATGTTTCCGCATACCGGGCATGTCGAATCCATTGCGGTATTCGAAAGCGGCTCGGGCGACGTTGCGGTGGCTACTGCTGCTACTGCATGAACGGCAGAGTCTGGCGCAAGGCCAGGCTGGAGGACAAGACAGTCGGCCTGACCAAATAGGGTAAAGACAGATAGCGTCGGGACGCTTAGATCGCGACGGTGGTCAAGATGCTGGTCAAGCATTGTCACTGCAAGACGACAGCCGCAGCAGCAGTAACCCTGTCGGCCAGCAGCGCGCAGCAATGAAAAAGACGGTGCCCGTCACAAACCGGTGCGCCGTCTTTTTTTAGTTAGGATCTAATGCAGGTCAGGCCAGTTCGGCCAGAACGCGCTCGGCTTCGGCCTTGACACGGGTCGGCGCAGTGCCACCGATATGTGCACGTGACGAAACCGAGCCTTCCAGGGTGAGCACGCTGAATACATCGCTATCAATCGATGGATTGAACTTGCGCATTTCTTCCAGCGTCAGATCGGCCAGATCGCACTGTTGCTCTTCGCAATGGCGCACGGCCAAGGCAACGGTCTCATGCGCGTCACGAAAGGGCAGTCCTTTCTTGACTAGATAGTCAGCCAGGTCGGTGGCAGTGGAGAAACCCAGCAGGGCAGCGTCGCGCATGGCCTGTTTACGTACCCGGATGCCGCCGATCATGTCGGCAAATATCGTCAATGTGTCGCGCAAGGTATCGGCCGAGTCGAACAGGCCTTCTTTATCTTCCTGGTTATCCTTGTTGTAGGCCAGGGGCTGGCCTTTCATCAGCGTCAGCAAGGCAATCAGATTGCCGTTGACTCTGCCGGTCTTGCCTCGAGCCAGTTCCGGCACATCGGGATTTTTCTTTTGCGGCATGATGGAGCTGCCAGTGCAGAAACGATCTGCCAGATCAATAAAGCCGATGCGCGGGCTCATCCACAGGATCAACTCTTCTGAAAGCCTGGAAATATGCGTCATGACCAGGGAAACAGCGGCGCAAAATTCGATGGCAAAATCGCGATCGGATACGGCATCCAGTGAGTTGCGGCAGATGCTGTCAAAGCCCAGCAGCGTAGCAACCTGTTCACGATCAATGGGATATGAGGTACCCGCCAGCGCGGCCGCGCCCAATGGCAGGCGGTTGCAGCGCTTGCGGCAATCGGCCAGGCGTTCTGCATCCCGGGCAAACATTTCAGCATAGGCCAGCAGATGATGGCCGAAAGTAACCGGCTGGGCCACCTGCAAATGCGTAAAGCCGGGCATGATCGTGTCATGATGTTCCAGCGCCACCTGCGCCAGGGCCCGACGCAGCGAGGTAATCAGTTCCAGTGACACGTCAATTTCCGAACGTAGCCACAAGCGAATGTCCGTTGCCACCTGGTCGTTGCGCGAGCGGCCGGTGTGCAGGCGTTTGCCGGCATCGCCGATGAGCTCAACCAGGCGTTTTTCGATATTAAGATGCACATCTTCCAAGTCCAGCAGCCAGGTAAACGTGCCGGCGTCGATTTCCTGAAGAATCTGCTGCATGCCCTTGTCGATGGCGGCCAGATCGTCGGCGGAGATGACGCCTGTTGCGGCCAGCATGGTGGCGTGGGCCAGCGACCCCTGAATGTCAAAACGGGCCAGTCGCTTGTCAAAATCGACCGAGGCGGTGTAGCGCTTGACCAGTTCGGATACGGGTTCAGAGAAACGGGCCGACCAGGCCTGAGCTTTTTTGTCGAATTGATTGGTTTGGTTAGGGCTATCTGTCATAGTGTGTGCTGATCTGTCCAATGTCGGTATTTTGCATTAATCAGCGGTATTTTAGACGCTCATCTCAGATGCTTGTGTGATAATCGGTGGTTTGCAAAAGAAACAGAGCGGGATAATGGAACCATCGGTCAGTGTCGCATTTGCACAAATCAATCAGAAGGTCGGGGATCTGGCCGGCAATGCCGCACGCATTGTCCAGGCCGCAGCATTGGCTCACGAGCAGGGGCACGACGTCCTGTTATTGCCCGAGCTGGCGCTTACCGGTTATGCGCCTGAAGACTTGTTGCTGCGCTGCCAGTTTCTCGCGGACCAGCAGGCTGCGTTGCAGTCCCTGCAGGAAACACTATCGCGTTTCCAGAACTTGCATGTGGTGCTGGGGCATGTTGTCAGCACGAACAAGGGCACCTTCAATGCCGCCAGTGTTTTTCTCAATGGCGACAACCTGGGCACGTACCTCAAGCAGGAGTTGCCCAATTATTCCGTATTTGATGAAAAGCGCTATTTCACAGCGGGGCGCAAGCCGCTGGTCTTCACCGTCAGGGAACATACCTTCGGTGTGACCATCTGCGAAGACGTGTGGTTTGCCAGCGCTGCCACGGCCGCACGGCAGGCAGGGGCAGATACGCTGCTGATCCTGAACGCCTCGCCCTATATGGTGCGCAAGCACGAGACCCGACTTGCCGTGCTACGTCGAAACGTCTGTGATGCCGGCATGGGAGCCATCTACTGCAACCTGGTGGGCGGGCAGGACGAATTGGTTTTCGATGGCCACTCCTTCGTAGTAGACCGACACGGCGCCGTCGTGGCTGAGCTCAATGGTTTTTGCCATGCCTTGGGGGGCGTTCAGATCTCGTTGGGACAGTTTGAGGCCCTGGCCCCATTACCATTCGGGGCGGATCAATCGGTGCCTTTGCAATCCCAGGAAAATGAGGCGGTCGAAGCCGAAATCTGGCGTGCGCTGGTCATGGGTACGCGGGACTATCTGAGCAAGAATTTCTTTGGAAAGGCCGTGATCGGCTTATCCGGCGGCATTGATTCTGCTGTGGTGCTGGCCATTGCTGTTGACGCCATTGGTGCAGAGAACCTGCATGCCGTGATGATGCCGTCGCGCTTTACCGCCGACATCTCGGTCAATGACGCACAGGACATGGCTCAACGCCTGGCCGTGCGATACGACGAAATCGCCATTTCCCCTATGTTCAACAGTTACCTGCAGGCGTTGGCGCCCATTTTTGGCGATTTGCCCCAGGATACGACCGAAGAGAACTTGCAGGCACGAATTCGCGGTGCATTGCTAATGGCATTGTCCAATAAATTCAATGCCATCGTGCTGACCACGGGTAATAAATCTGAACTGGCTACAGGCTATTGCACGCTGTATGGCGACATGGTGGGCGGTTATGCCCCCCTGAAGGATATCCCTAAAACGCTGGTATACCGTCTGGCGACTTGGCGCAATACGCAGTCTGCAATCATTCCCGAGCGCATTATCACGCGAGCGCCTTCTGCAGAGTTGCGCGAAGACCAGACTGACCAGGATAGCCTGCCCGAATATGAGGTGCTGGACACCATCCTGGAACATCTGATGGAACACAATGACTCGGTGGAAGCCATCGTCAATACCGGCTTTGCCCGTGAGGATGTGGAAAAGGTGGCCAGACTGCTGCGAATCAATGAATACAAACGGCGCCAGGGCTCTCCCGGGCCCAAAATCACCACCCGGGCGTTTGGTCGCGATTGGCGATTCCCAATAACGAACGGCTATCGATTCTAGGCTGCATTATTAAAAAATATGCTATTCTTTTCCAGTAAAAAAATGCGCGGCCTGGCCCCGTAAAGTAAAGGAAACCACGTGAAATTAATAACAGCCATCATTAAACCCTTCAAGCTGGACGAAGTTCGTGAATCTTTGGCAGACATCGGCGTCAGCGGTCTGACCGTTGCGGAAGTAAAAGGGTTTGGCCGTCAGAAAGGGCACACAGAGCTATATCGTGGCGCCGAATATGTGGTGGATTTTCTTCCCAAAGTCAGGGTAGAAGTGGTCATTGCAGACAGTCTGGTTGAATCGGCCATTGAAGCCATTATCAAAGCGGCCCGTACTGGCAAAATAGGCGACGGGAAAATTTTCGTTACACCGGTCGAACGCGCAATTCGTATCCGTACCGGTGAGCAGGACGACAATGCACTGTAACCCTCATACGATGAGATCTCTATGACACAGCAGCGACATACGCAACGATTTTGAACGCAATGTTTTTGAAGTAAGAGCCACCCGCCGCAGGTGGCCCCAACGTTCCTGCATCGCACTGTATTACGCATTCCGTTGCAAAATCCAGAGTCATATCTACTTTAAAAAAAGTCAGTCTGAATCCTGGCCGCCGGCCGTGTTAAACCCTGGGATGCTTAAGCAATTGCGACCAGAAGGCAGGTAAAAAGCATTCGGTCACCTGCAGCGGCTGGCCGTTTTTCCAGAAAACCGAGCGACGGGTGGGCAGTCTGGGCTGTGAAGGCGAGGGCAGTTGGCCTGCACGCACGACGGCTTTAAATATTGGCATTGGCGATTTTGCTATGCAGGACTCGAACACAGATCGTACAATAGCCGGATCATGATACAGAATATCGGCCAGTGGCCGTGTGCGTAGCCGACGTACTGCCTGCCATACCGATTGGGCAGCATCCAGCGGCGTTATGCTGCGGGCGATTACCGCAGGCGTGCCGTCAATAGACATGCAGATTTCCCGTACCCAGACAATCGTATTGGCTGCCTTTCTGATGGTCCGCGCTTCATCCGTGCTAACCACCTCGGCAAATTCACCGATCACCTGGATGCGTACCTCGCCTTGTCTGCGTAAGCCCTGAGTAAGCGGGCCCGGGCGAGACAGCCAGTATTTCTGGACAGGATCAAGTTTAGGTGGCGGCCGGCTCAGCCAGCCGGGTGAATAAGGTTCATGCTTCATGGGTCGCGGGGTGTGAGAGCCTGCAGATAAATCGTGGTCTTGTAATAACCACGCTCAAACAGAAACGTCCGGTGCGTCCGGACAAAGAAACACACTATAGCAAATTTGCGTAAGCAAACGGAATCAAATGGAAAAGACAAGAATATCTAAACTGCTTGCAGAGCGCGGACTGTGTTCCCGGCGTGAAGCCGACGCGTACATTGAACGCGGCTGGGTGCGCGTAGACGGAAAGGTAGCCACGCTGGGCGAGAAGGCGTTTCCCAATCAGTCCATTACGCTGGACAAGTCAGCCCAGGCGCGACAGACGGCCCGGGTAACCATCATCATGAACAAGCCGGTGGGCTACGTCTCCGGTCAGGCCGAAGAGGGTTACCGGCCTGCGGTAACGCTGATCACGCCTGATCGGCAGTACGATCGTGACAAGCATACCTTCAGTCCGTCACATTTAAGAGGACTGGCGCCGGCCGGCAGGCTGGATATCGATTCACAAGGCTTGCTGGTTCTCACTCAGGACGGGCGTATTGCCCGTCAGTTGATCGGCGAGGACTCAGAAGTGGAAAAGGAATATCTGGTCCGCGTCGAAGGCAGGATAAGCGGCAATGGGCTGCAATTGCTCAATAACGGACTGTCCCTAGATGGTGATGTGCTGCGTCCGGCGCAGGTAAGCTGGCAAAATGACGACCAACTCAAGTTTATTTTGCAGGAAGGCAAGAAACGGCAGATTCGCCGTATGTGTCAAATGGTGGGCCTTAATGTGATCGGCTTAAAACGGGTTCGCATGGGCAATGTGTCGCTGGCGGACCTGCCCCCGGGCAAATGGCGTTACCTTAAAAGCCATGAACGCTTTTTGTGATCGGGTGGGAAAAGTGTCCATGCGAATTTCCAACAATATCTTATAATGACGCCATAAGTCTTTTACCAGAATCAAGGAAACCGACCATGCACATCAAAAGAGGGGTACTTTTTGTTGCAATCGCTGCCACGCTGACCCTGGCAGGCTGTGACACTATGGATCACTTGCTCAAGAATCGCTCAAGCGGCGGCACGCGAGTCAGCGATGTGCCGACAGCGCCACCGCCTTCGTCCGGACAGGCCCCGGCCCCGGCCACTTCAACCCCGCCGGCGCCGTCGAGCTCGGTCGCTACATCGTCGCTCATCATGTACATCGCGTCCCGCACGCCAACGCAGGGTTACACGGCCGTGCGCCAGAACGGCGTGCTTGTGCATGTCGACCCGACCCAGACGCTGACCCGCAACGATTTGCAGAACGCTGTGGCTACCCGCAACAGTGCCGGCAAGGCTTTTGTGAAACTTGAATTTTCCCCTTCCGGTAGCCAGCGATTGGCCAGCCTGACCAGCAACAATATCGGCAAGAGCTTTGCGGTCACGCAGAAAAACCGTCTGGTATCGATCATCAATATCGGCAAGCCCATTACTTCGGGCGTGCTGTATGTGCCCATGTCCAGCGAACAGGCAGCCACCAGCTTTGAAGATCAGATTCTGGATGGTGAGTAGTAAAGCTGACGACACGTAAAGCCAGCGATGCACCGGGTGCCCAAAGCCGGCAGATCATGATACACAAAGTGGTCTTGTGATCCGGCAGCTGGCGCCTTGGCAGCAGCACCAAGCGCCACTAGGGTCTTGCGCAGTACATTGCCAGTGTCAGTCATGCCCCTAAACAGTAAAGGCCGGATATCTTCCGGCCTTTTGTCATTCTGCGGTCATCAGGCAATCGCAGCCCGTCAGGACTTGTCAGGCAAATGACAAGGAGAGCGTGGCGACAACCGGCGCATGATCCGACGGTTGTTCATTGCCACGGGGCGCCTTGTCAATAACGCAGGCTGTGCAATGCTGCGCCAGCGACGGGGTCAGCAGGACATGGTCAATGCGAAGCCCGGCGTTGCGGCGAAATCCCATCATCCGGTAATCCCACCAGCTGAACAGTTTTTCTTCCTGGTCAAACAGACGAAATGAATCGGTGAGCCCAAGGCCGCTGAGCGCCTGCATGGCGGCGCGTTCCTTGGGAGAGATCAGAATATCGCCGGTATATTTGGCGTGTACATCGCGGTCTTCTGGCGCAATGTTGTAGTCGCCGCAAATGGCCAAATTCGGAAATAATTTCATCTGTGCTTCAACGAACTGGTTGAGCGCAGCATACCATTCCAGTTTGTAGTTGTATTTGTCGCTGTCCAGCGCACTGCCATTGGGGCAATAGGCGCAAATGACGCGCATCGGGCCTTCGCTGGTCTGGCAGGTCGCCGTGATCAGGCGCTGCTGGGTGTCGGGGTAGAGCGGGTTGTTGACGATCACGTCTTCCAGTGACGAACGCGACAAAATGGCCACCCCATTATAGGTTTTCTGACCGGTCCAGACAGCGTCGTAGCCCAGTTCCTGGAAAGCATCCTTGGGAAATTTTTCATTGACCTGCTTGAGCTCCTGAATACACAAGATATCGATACTGTGCTGATCCAGCCAGGCCAGCACCTGCGGCAGACGTACAGTGAGCGAATTGACATTCCAAGTAGCGATTTTCATAGCGGTCCTGATTTTCCGTTGAACACAAACAGCGGGCTTTCATTGTATGCCGGATGCGTTATGATTCGCTTCTCTTCACACAAAAAAAGGAATTATCATGCCTGACGTTTTCGTGGTATCCGGTGTTCGTACTGCCATTGGCGGCTTTGGTGGAGGTCTGAAAAATGTAAGCCCTGGCGAGCTGGGAGCAACGGTCATCCGGGCAGCCATGGAGCGTGCTGCGGTGACGGGCGACGATATCGGCCACGTAGCGCTGGGGCATGTCATCAATACCGAGCCGCGCGACATGTATCTGTCGCGCTATGCGGCGGTCACGGCCGGTGTCGCACAGGGTACGCCGGCTTTCAATGTCAACCGCCTTTGCGGCTCTGGTCTGCAGGCCATTGTCTCTGCCGCCCAGACATTGCTGCTGGGAGATGCCCAAATCGCTATCGCCGGCGGCGTCGAGAACATGAGCCGCGCGCCTTACATCGCACCGGCACACCGGTTCGGCGCCAGAATGGGGGACAGTGTGATGCAGGACATGATGACCGGCGCGCTGTCCGATCCGTTTGAAAAAATGCATATGGGTGTCACGGCCGAAAATGTGGCCAGGGAATATGGCGTGTCCCGTCAGCAGCAGGACGAACTGGCCGTCGCTTCCCATCAGCGCGCGGCGAACGCCATTGACCAGGGCTATTTCAAGGACCAGATCGTGCCGGTGGTCATGAAATCGCGCAAAGGCGATATTGTGTTCGATACCGATGAGCACGTGCGACGCGACATTACGCTCGAGGGGCTGTCAACCCTGAAGCCGGTGTTTGTCAAGGAAGCTGGAACAGTCACCGCCGGCAATGCGTCGGGTATTAATGACGGCGCGGCCGCACTGGTGCTGATGAACGGCGAAATGATCAAGGAACGCGGCGCGAAACCACTGGCCCGTCTGGTGGCATACGGCCACGCCGGCGTTGACCCTCGGCTGATGGGTATCGGTCCGGTTCCGGCAACGCGCAATGCCCTGGCCAGAGCCGGGCTGAAGATAGAAGATATGGACGTGATTGAGGCCAATGAAGCGTTTGCAGCCCAGGCTTGCGCAGTCACTCAGCAATTGGGAATGGATCCGGCCAAAGTCAATCCCAACGGCAGCGGCATCGGGCTGGGCCATCCGGTCGGCGCAACTGGGGCCATCATCACCGTGAAGGCCCTGCACGAGTTGCAGCGTGTTGGCGGGCGCTATGCACTGGTTACCATGTGCATAGGCGGCGGACAAGGGATTGCCGCTATCTTCGAACGGGTCTGATGACGCATGCAGCACCAGAAAAGGGAACCACACCCTGACTACGATGAGCCGATGATCTCCGAATCGCAGGGTGTACGATACCTGCATTTCAATAGCGAATGGATTCAGGGCGCTATGCGGGTGAGCCGTCCCGAAAAACTGGAATTCGAATATACGCAGCAGATGATGTCCTGGCTTTTGTTTCTGGCGCCGCCGGTTGATCGGGGTATCGGTATTCTGGGTCTGGGGGCCGGGTCCCTGACGCGGTTTTGCCAGCATCATTTCGATAGCGATGTCGTGACCGTGGAATACAACCCCCAGGTCACGGCCATATGCGAGTCAGCTTTTGAGTTGCAGCAAACGGCCTCGTGCCGGGTGATCCATGAAGATGCGCAGGACTGGGTCCTGGATCCGCTCAATGAAAACGGCTACGGCGCGCTCATGGTGGACTTGTACGATTACACCGCGCAGGGACCGGTATGTTCGTCCGATCAGTTTTACCGGGGCTGTCGCCGGGTATGCGCCGACGTGGGGGTGGTCACGATCAATCTGTTCGGCCACCACGGCAGTTTTCGCAAGAATATGCGCAATATCAAACGGGCTTTTGACGATCGCGTGATCCTGTTTCCCGAAACAATTGATGGCAACCGTATCGTCATTGCATTTACCGGCCCGCCATTGCAGGTAACGGTTGAGCAGTTGCAGCAGCGAGCCAGGCGCGTGCAGAGCCTGTACCGGCTGCCTGCGACGGGCTGGCTTCGGACGCTGCTCCAGGAAAACGGCAAGACTGGAAAACTGATCAGTTTCTAAGCGCCGGCAGTACATACGGGTTGCGTTGCCGGACGCACTTATTCTCGTTAATACCACTGGTACAAAGCGGTTTGCTGTGACAGAATCGCTGAGTTCAGAACATGTCATTCAGGAGTTGTTATGATCAAGGACACGTTTACCTTCTGTCTTTCCGCTGCGCTGGTTTCTACTGCGCTGCTTACTGGCGCGGCCCAGGCAGCAGACAAGTTTGTGGCCGTCACATCCATCGTTGAACACCCGGCCCTGGATGCCGTGCGCGATGGCGTCAAGGAAGGTCTGGCCAAGGAAGGCTTTGAAGAAGGTAAGAATCTGAAATGGAAATATCAAAGCGCGCAGGGCAATACCGGTACGGCTGCCCAGATTGCGCGCCAGTTCATCGGTGAAAGGCCCGATGCCATCGTAGCCATTGCCACGCCTTCGGCGCAAGCGGTAGTTGCTGCAACCAAGTCTATTCCTACGGTGTATTCTGCGGTTACAGACCCGGTTGCGGCCCAGTTGGTCAAATCCATGGACGCCTCTGGCGCCAATGTGACCGGTGTTTCCGATGTGCTGGTCCTGGAAAAGCAGATTGAATTGATCAAGCAGATATTGCCTGATGCCAAGCGCGTAGGCATAGTCTACAATCCCGGTGAAGCCAATTCCAGCGTGGTTGTAAAACGCCTGAAGGAACTGCTGCCCAAGTCTGGCATGACGTTAGTGGAAGCGGCTGCACCGCGCTCGGTAGATGTGGGATCGGCAGCACGCAGTCTGGCCGGCAAAGTTGATGTGATCTATACCAATACCGACAACAATGTTGTGTCAGCCTACGAAGCCCTGGTAAAGGTGGGCAATGAGTCCAAGATCCCACTGATCGCTTCGGACACCGATAGCGTCAAACGCGGTGCCATTGCTGCACTGGGCATCAACTACAAAAATTTGGGTATTCAGACTGGTACAATCGTGGCGCGTATTCTCAAAGGCGAAAAGCCAGGCGGCATCGCATCTGAAACCAGCAAAACGCTGGAGCTGTTCGTCAATCCGGGAGCTGCACAAAAGCAAGGGGTCACATTGAGCGACGACTTTGTCAAAAGCGCCAAAGTGGTTGTGAAATAACCCGTTGTCGCCATTTTCACCGGCCTGGGCTTATCTCAGGCCTTTTTATTTGATCACAAATTCTTAACATGTCTCTTTTTTCTTCCCTTGGTGCGCTGGAACTGGGTTTTATCTACAGTCTGGTTGCGCTGGGCGTGTTCATTTCCTTTCGCGTCTTGCGCTTTCCCGATCTGACGGTTGATGGTACTTTCGCCACGGGCGGTGCGGTGTCTGCGCTTCTGGTCAGCAGCGGTTACGACCCCTTCGTGGCCAGTGCGGCGGCGATGATCGCTTGCGGCTTTGCCGGAATGATCACCGGCTGGCTCAACGTCAAACTGGGCATCATGGATCTGCTGGCCAGTATTTTGATGATGACAGCCCTATATTCGATCAACCTGCGCATCATGGGCGGACCCAACATCCCGCTGATCACCAGCGATACTGTGTTTTCACTCACGCAACCGGCAGCGTTCGACGATTTTGTCTGGCGCCCGGCACTGCTGTTCATTGTGGTGGTTGTCGTCAAAATTCTGCTGGACGCCTATTTTTCGACCCGTTCGGGGCTGGCCATGCGTTCGACCGGCTCGAATTTGCGGATGGCGCGGGCCCAGGGCATTTCTACAGACCGCATGGTGCTGATCGGCATGGCGCTATCGAATGCGCTGGTGGGTCTGGGCGGTGCGCTGTTTGCCCAGTCACAGGGCGGGGCTGATATTTCCATGGGAATCGGCACCATTGTGATCGGTCTGGCGGCGGTTATCGTGGGAGAAAGCATTTTGCCCGCGAGGCGTTTTCTTTTCATTACGCTGGCCGTCATTGCAGGGGCCATTCTTTATCGTTTCTTCATTGCATTGGCGCTCAACAGCGATTTCATCGGCCTGAAGGCTCAGGATCTGAATTTGATTACTGCATTGCTGGTAGCCGTAGCGCTGATTCTGCCCAAGCTTCGCCGTAGCCTGCGAATCAAAGGACGCACCTGATATGTTGAACGCACAAAATCTGCATATTACTTTCAATGCTGGCACTCCCATTGAAACCCGTGCCTTGCGTGGCTTGTCACTGAGCATTCCGCAAGGGCAGTTCGTGACCGTGATCGGTTCCAACGGGGCCGGCAAGTCAACTTTCCTGAATGCGGTGTCGGGCGAACTGATGGTTGACTCGGGTACCATTCATATCAACGACGAGAACGTTACCCGCAAAAGCGTGTGGCAGCGGGCAGTCAATGTGGCGCGGGTGTTTCAGGACCCGATGGCGGGCACCTGTGAAGACTTGACGATCGAAGAGAATATGTCGCTGGCCTATTGTCGAGGCGGCCAACGCGGTCTTCGTCCGGCTTTGCGCAGTGACCTGCGGCAGTTATTCCGGGAGCGGCTGACCATTCTGGGCCTGGGCCTGGAGTCGCGCCTTACAGACCGCATCGGCTTGTTGTCGGGCGGACAGCGCCAGGCGGTAAGTTTATTGATGGCGGCACTGCAGCCCAGCAAAATACTCCTGCTGGACGAACACACGGCCGCGCTCGACCCACGGACAGCCCAGTTTGTCCTGAATCTCACAGAAAAGATCGTGACCGAACAGAAACTGACTACCATGATGGTGACGCACAGTATGAAACAGGCACTGGAAATCGGCGA
>NZ_JBQEAU010000077.1:0-22262 GCF_052108595.1 Advenella sp. | reverse complement strand
GGCGGTATTTTTCATTGTGACCCGCGGCTTTCATCTGTCCATCGAATTTACCGGTGGTACGGTCATGGAAGTCAACTATCAGCAGGCTGTCCAGCTTGATGAGGTGCGCAGCAGCATCAGTGCGCTCAACTACAGCGACTTTCAGGTGCAGAATTTCGGTACCTCGCGCGACGTCATTATCCGCTTGCCGGTAGACAAGAACATGTCTTCGACAGAGCAGAGCAATACCGTCATGACTGCGCTCAAGAAAGCCAGCCCCGACGCGGAACTGCGTCGAGTGGAATTTGTCGGACCGCAAGTGGGTAGTGAGCTGTTCAGTAACGGTCTGAAGGCGCTGGCGTTTGTGGTGATCGGGATCATGATATATCTGGGGATCCGCTTCGAATGGAAATTCGCACTGGCCTGCGTGCTCGCCAACCTGCATGACGTGGTGATCATCCTCGGGTTTTTCGCGTTCTTCCAATGGGAGTTCTCACTGCCGGTACTGGCAGGGGTGCTGGCGGTCCTGGGGTATTCGGTGAATGAGTCGGTGGTGATCATGGACCGGATCCGCGAGAATTTCCGCAAGCAGCGCCGTGCCAGTGTCCGTGAGGTGATCGACGGCGCCATCACGCAAACCATTTCCCGTACGGTCATTACCCACGCATCTACGCAAATGATGGTGCTGTCCATGTTCTTCTTTGGCGGCCCGTCCCTGCACTACTTTGCGCTGGCGCTCACTATCGGTATCTGGTTTGGTATCTATTCATCGGTATTCGTGGCAGCAGCCATCGCCATGTGGCTGGGTGTCAAACGCGAAGACCTGATCAAAGCACCGAAGAAAGAAGATCCGGCCAGCGAAGTGATCTTCTGATCAAAAGACTGTACCGTGGGCGCAACACCCCGTTGCCTGCCGGACTGGAAAAAAGCGCCTGCGGGCGCTTTTTCGTTTGAAAAAACAACAGGATAAGGTGTAATCTGGGCAAACACGTTACAATCACGTTTTCCAAATTTTACCCCCGGGACAAAAACCCGCAACGGTACCCATATCATGCAAGAAACCTCACTCAAACGCGGCAACGCGCCCGCTGTCACCACGCCTGTTCAGGAATCGCCCATCCGTATTCACCCGTCTGCCAGAAAGCTGTACATCAAGACTTTCGGCTGCCAGATGAACGAATATGATTCGGACAAAATGGCCGATGTATTACGTGAAAACCAGGGACTGGAACTGACCAGCACGCCCGAAGATGCAGATGTCATTCTGCTCAATACCTGTTCCATACGTGAAAAAGCGCAGGAAAAAGTATTTTCGGATCTTGGCCGCATCAATCAGCTCAAAAAGAAAAATCCCAACCTGGTCATTGGCGTTGGCGGCTGTGTCGCCAGCCAGGAGGGCGCTACCATTATCCGGCGCGCACCCTATGTAGACGTGGTGTTCGGCCCGCAGACCCTGCATCGCCTGCCCGAACTGATTGAACGGCGTAAAAACACCGGACGCGCCCAGGTGGACATCAGTTTTCCGGAAATTGAAAAATTCGATGCCCTGCCACCGGCCCGGGTCGACGGTCCTTCTGCCTTCGTTTCAATCATGGAAGGTTGCAGCAAATACTGCAGCTTTTGCGTCGTCCCCTATACTCGTGGCGAAGAAATTTCCCGACCGTTCGAAGACGTCCTGACCGAAATTGCCGATCTGGCAGACCAGGGCGTCAAGGAAGTCAATCTGCTTGGTCAGAACGTGAACGCTTATCGCGGCACCCTGGGCGACACCGCCGAATTGGCTGATTTCGCCATGTTGCTCGATTATGTGCATGACATTCCGGGCATCGAACGCATTCGTTATACGACCTCTCATCCCAAGGAAATGACCAGCCGGCTGATCGAAGCCCATGGGCGCCTGCCCAAGCTGGTTCCTTTCCTGCATCTGCCTATCCAGACCGGCAGCGACCGGATCCTGGCCGCCATGAAACGAGGCTACACGGGGCTGGAGTTCAAGTCCATTGCCCGCCGCCTGTATGCAGCCCGGCCCGGCATGACCCTGTCTTCGGACTTCATTGTCGGCTTTCCTGGCGAGACCGAAGCGGATTTCGAGGCCACGCTCAAGCTGATCGCAGACGTCAATTTCGACACCTCGTTCTCGTTCATCTATTCGCGCCGGCCGGGCACGCCAGCCGCCGACCTGGAAGACGATACGCCTTACGAGGTCAAACTGGCGCGGCTGCAACGCTTGCAGGCCCAGATTACGGCGCAGGCCAGCGCCATCAGTCATGGCATGCTCGACACCCTGCAACCGGTGCTGGTCGAGGGGCCCTCGCGCCGTGATGCCAGCGAACTGACCGGTCGGACCGAAAACAACCGGATCGTCAATTTTGCTGCGCCCGAACAGTTGATCGGCCAGATTGTCAACGTGCGCATTACCGCCATATATACCAACTCTCTACGCGGCGAGCTCGCGACCGGAGACGCCGCTTCATGACGGGAAAACGCACTTTGCCTGTGGTCTTCCATCTGGAAGGCGACAACACCCAGCTGGCCAATCTGTGCGGGCCGCTGGATGAAAACCTGAAGCAGATTGCACAGGCTTACGATGTCACGATCGGCCGCAGCGGCAACCGGGTGATCGTCGAAGGCGAGCAGGCCCAGGATGCGGCAGGCGCCGTCAACCTGTTCCATCGCCGTGCCCGCCATCGCGACCTGACCATTGACGATATCCAGCTGGGGCTGGTCGAATTGCGGGCCAACGCAAAACCTTCGGACAGTATCGATCGCAGCAAGGCCGAAACTGATGACAGCCGGCAACAGCGCCAGGCAGGTGCAGCCGGCCTGCCCGAGCTGCCGCCGCTAGATGATGACAGCGGCACCATTGCGCTGCGCACGCGACGCAATGACCTGCGTCCGCGTACCCCGCGCCAGCGTGATTATCTGAACAATATTTTGCGCCATGACATTACCTTCGGCACGGGTCCGGCCGGCACCGGCAAGACCTGGCTGGCCGTTGCCTGTGCCATTGATGCCCTGGAACGAGAACACGTACAGCGCATTATTCTGACCCGGCCTGCTGTGGAAGCTGGTGAACGCCTGGGGTTTCTGCCCGGCGACCTGGCCCAGAAAGTCGACCCCTACCTGCGTCCCCTATACGATGCGCTTTATGATCTGATGGGGTTCGACAAAGTCATGCGTCTGTTCGAGAAACAGACTATTGAGATCGCACCGCTGGCCTATATGCGGGGCCGTACCCTGAACCATGCTTTTGTGATTCTGGACGAAGCGCAGAATACAACCCAGGAACAAATGAAAATGTTCCTGACACGCATTGGATTTGGCAGCAAGGCCGTGATCACGGGCGACCCATCGCAGATCGACCTGATCAAGGGGCAGAAAAGCGGTCTGGAACACGCCCTGCGCGTGCTATCCCAAGTCCAGGGCATCGCCATGTCGCGCTTTACCAGCGAAGATGTGGTGCGGCACCCACTTGTCGCCCGCATCATTGATGCCTACGATCTGGCAGAAGGCCGCACCCCCAATGAGTAATCCGGCCACGCCTCGGCCTCGCGGCATGCGCGACACCTCTTATCTGCGCACGACAGTTCAGCACGTGGTGCCGGTTCCGGAAATCACCCGCCAGCGCATTCGCGGCTGGATGTTGCGGGCCGTCGACGCCGCCATGGCCGATAACCCGGACATTATCCAGGCGGAACTGGCCCTGCGACTGGTTGATACCGACGAAGCGCGTGAGCTCAACAGCCAGTTCCGTGGCCGCGACTATGCCACCAACGTGCTGACCTTCGAATACGGGATTGATCCCGATGGCACGGCGCGTGGCGACATCGTACTGTGCGTGCCGGTTCTCAGACAAGAGGCGAACGCACAGGGCAAAACCCTGCGACAGCACGCGGCCCATCTGGTGATACACGGTGTACTGCACGCGCTGGGTTACGATCATGAAGACGAAGACGACGCCGTCCACATGGAAACGGTGGAAACCGCCCTGCTGGCCAGCCTGGGCTTTCCGGATCCGTACCAGCCGCGCTGACCTGGTCTGGCTTCTACGAGGCTTGGGCTTTCTATCAGTTCCCGCATTCTCTGCAACGTATCCCTTTCTATAAGCTTCCGGTTTTCTGTAACATTCGGGTTTTCTGCGACGTTCCAGCACAACAAAGACCCAATTTCAGCGAAATCCCCTCCTGCGTAGGCACAGTCTGAATAAAGAAGGCCCAATGTCGACAAAGGCCGGGTTTACCCAAAGTATCGCGCGTTTTTCATCAAATAGACGTAAATTTGCGTTATCCTTATAACTTCCTAAACTAGACGTCCAGAGATGTCAGATCCATACCCTTCCAACGATGCCGAGGCAGACAGTCAGCCAGGCAAAAAGCATACTTCCCGCTCACTTCTCCAGCGAATAAAAGGCCTGCTGGGCCAGAACGAACCCGAAGACCGGGACGATATCCAGGAGATTCTCTCTTCTGCGCATGATCGGGACATCATCGACGACGATTCCTATTCCATGATCGTCGGCTCCATCTCCTTTACCGAGAAAAACGTCAGCGACATCATGATCCCGCGTTCGCGCATGGATTTGCTGGATATCAGCAAGCCCCTGCAGGAACTGCTCCCTATCGTTATCGATACGGCTCATTCGCGCTTTCCGGTATATGAAGAAGAAAAAGACAATATTATCGGTATCCTGCTGGCCAAGGATCTGCTGCGCTTCGTCAACAATCCGCAAACCGATATCCGCAGTCTGGTCCGGCCTGCCAACTACATTCCTGAAACCAAGCGGCTGAACCAGTTGCTGCGGGATTTCCGCGAGAACCGCAATCATATCGCCATTGTGATTGACGAGTACGGCAGTATTGCCGGCCTGGTCACCATGGAAGATGTCCTGGAACAGATCGTGGGCGATATCGAAGACGAATACGACGACGATGCGCAAATGACCATCTTCCCGGAAACCGATACTTCGTGGCGCGTGATGGCCATCACCGATATCCGGCAATTGAATCAGACACTGCAGGTTGCGATTCCCGAAGACGATTACGATACCATCGGCGGCTGGCTGGCGGCAGAGCTGGATCACATCCCGCAACGCGGCGACAGCCACGATTTCCAAGGGTTGCGATTCCAGGTCCTGCGTGCCGATGCCCGGCGCGCCTTGTGGCTGCATGTCAAACGTCTGTCTGCCATGAGCAGCAGTCACAGTAAAACAGAATCCTGAGAATATGGTCTGGCTCCTTCTCATCGCGGCTGGGGCTATTCATGCCCTGAGTTTTTCCCCTGATCCCCTGCCCGGCTGGACCTTGCCCTATATCCAGGTGCTGTCTATGGCGGTACCGGCATTTATTGTTTTCAGCACAAAACATATCAAACGCGCCGCCCTGGCCACCTTTGTCTTTAGCACCAGCAGTTTCTGTGTAGGTGTGTACTGGCTGTACATCAGCATGAACCATTTCGGCGGCCTGGCAGCGCCGCTTGCCGCTTTGGCCGTATTGCTTTTTGCGCTTTATCTATCGTTGTATGCTGCTCTTGCGGGGGCCTGTACCGCCTGGCTGGGTCGCGACCTGAATGTCATGCGGGTGCCGCAGGCGCTGGGCCGCCCGCTGCTCTGGGCCTGCGCCTGGACGCTGGGTGAATGGCTGCGCGGCTTTATATTCACCGGTTTTCCCTGGAACAATATCGGCTACGCCCATACCAACAGCCTGCTGTCGGCCTGGGCACCCGTCGCTGGCGTCTATGGCGTGGCCTTTCTGGCTGCGCTGGCCAGCGGGCTGGTTGCCTGTATCGTTTATTATGTGAAACACAATCGCTCCGGCATCATGGCGGCCATGGCCAGTGCACTCCTGGGCATGTTCATCGTCAGTTTTGCGCTGTCTCGCATTACATGGTTTGACAACCATGGCCCTGTCATGACGGTAAGGCTGGTTCAAGGCAATATTGCGCAGCAGATGAAATTTGACCCGGCGCAATTGATGAGTTCCCTGCAGACTCAGTTTGCGCTGGCCACGCGTCCTGCGATAGACGCACAACGCACGCCCTCGGTGATTATTTTCCCCGAAACCATTCTGCCGACATTTCAGGACAGGATGGCGCCAGAGTTCTGGAAATCGGTTGTAGACCTTGCAGATCAGATGAAAGCAACGCTGTTCATGGGCACGCCCTTGCACACGGTACCGGATGGCCAGGATCGTTATACCAACAGCGTGCTGGCGATAGACAGCGATACGTCGGTTTCAGCCCTGATGCAGGGCCGGCAACTGCCGGTCTATGACAAGCAACATTTGGTGCCGTTTGGTGAATTTGTTCCTTT
Source organism: Advenella sp. (assembly GCF_052108595.1). Taxonomy (NCBI): domain Bacteria; kingdom Pseudomonadati; phylum Pseudomonadota; class Betaproteobacteria; order Burkholderiales; family Alcaligenaceae; genus Advenella; species Advenella sp. Next base: position 15,976 of record NZ_JBQEAU010000077.1, on the reverse strand, counting down.
GGGTTTTCGCTGGTTTGTTGATGCCCTGAACATTCCGCTGGGCGACTTTGATCGTGGCGGCCAGGGCCAGGAAAGCTTTGCCGTCAATAATCAGCGATTCGCGCCCAATATCTGCTATGAAGATGTGTTTGGCGAGGAATTGCTGCCCTCCTTGCGTACCCAGGCAGACGGCACGCCAGGAGCCAGCGTGCTGTTCAACGTCAGCAATTTGGGCTGGTTTGGCAACACCTGGGCGCTAAAACAGCATTTGCAGATCTCGCGCATGCGCAGTATGGAAACAGCAAGGCCCATGCTTCGCGCCACCAATACCGGATCGACGGCAGTCATTGACGCCGAGGGCCGTGTATTGTCGCAATTGCCCACGGCAACAGCCGGCATTCTGGATGTACAGATACAAGGTACGCAGGGCCTGACGCTATACACTCGGGTTGGGAATGGGCTAATCATTGTCATCAGCCTGTTGGGTCTGATCGTTGGATTTATTCAGAAGCGACGCACGCGCGCTGCAGGTTCGGGCACATCCTGACGCCATGCCCGATAGCGGCACAACCGGTGCAATGGTTAATGAAGACTGCTGCGCCCAGGACCGACTGTCCGCGCAACGAACCTGCTTAATGGAAATTGCGGCTGCGCGTCTGCAATTGACCCAGCAAATGCGTCAAATTGACCAGCCGCTCCACAATCACATGTTGTACACCGTTGGCTGACTGCCAGCGTCCATAGGCCCCCATCAGACGGGAAGTGAGCAGTTCCTTGCGCTGGCGCTCTACCAGCGCTGGCCGCACCAGCAGATTGATCTGCCCATATTCATCTTCCAGCGTCACAAAAACGACGCCCTTGGCCGTGCCGGGACGCTGCCTGACCGTAACAATTCCGGCCGCACGTACCAGGCGTCGATCAGGTTGTTCCTGCAAGACAGCAGAAGAGGAAAAACGCATCTTGCTCAATTTGTCACGCAATAATTCCAAGGGGTGACGCCCCAGCGTCAGGCCCAGCGAATCATAATCGGCCACCATCGATTGCCCTTCCGTGAGCAACGTCAGCTGCGGACTCACCGTTTCATATATTGGCGCTTCCCGCAGAATATCTTTATCGGGCACACTGACAACGGCATCCCACAAGGCGGCCCTGCGATGACCGGCCAGGCTCTCCAGCGCATTGCCAACAGCCAGCGCATTCAGGTCATGCCTGCTCAGGTCAGCGCGTCGCGCCAGGTCGGCAACAGAGTCAAAGGGAGTCTGGGCGCGCGCCTGCACGATCCGCTGCGCCGCCGCCTCTTGCATTCCTTTAAGCTGATTCAACCCAAGCCTGACCGCCGGTTTGGGCTTGGACTGGGGCTTGCCGGAACGACAATCTGAACCGTGTTCGGCGGGTTCTGTTGTGGGTTCTGTTACAGGCTCTGCGGTAGATGTGTCTGCAGACTGGGCAGCAGCAAACTCCAGCGTTGCTTCCCAGTTGCTGACCTGCACATCGACAGGCAGTATCTCTACCTTGTGTCGCTTGGCGTCCTGGATCAGCGTTGAAGCACTGTAAAACCCCATGGGCAGGCTGTTGAGCAGCGCAGCCAGAAAGGCCTGGGGCTCATGGCATTTGAGCCAGCTGCTGGCGTAGGCCAGCAGTGCAAAGCTGGCTGCATGGCTTTCTGGAAAACCGTACTCGCCAAACCCCTGGATCTGACGGAAAATCTGCTCGGCAAACTCCCTTTCATAGCCTTTGCCCAACATGCCGTCGATAATTTTGTTATAGAATTTTTCCAGCCCCCCTTTGCGTTTCCAGGCAGCCATGGAACGTCGCAAATCATCGGCCTCCCCGCCAGTAAAACCCGCCGCCTTCATGGCAATCTGCATCACCTGTTCCTGAAAAATCGGCACACCCAGCGTACGTTCCAGCGCCGACTCGACATCTTTGCTTGGGTAGCTAATCGCTTCGAGCCCCTGGCGTCGCCGCAGATAGGGGTGCACCATTCCTCCCTGTATCGGACCGGGGCGAATGATGGAAACCTCGATGACCAGATCGTAATAACAACGTGGCCGCAAGCGCGGCAGCATGGTCATTTGCGCGCGCGATTCAATCTGGAATACACCGATAGTATCGGCTTTGCAGATCATATCGTAGGTATCGGAATCTTCCAGCGGGATGTCCTGCATTCGAAAAAATGGCCTGCCGTATCGCAATGCCACAAACTCCAGCGCCCGACGAATGACACTGAGCATACCCAGCGCCAGTACATCGACCTTGAGAATACCCAGGACATCCAGATCATCCTTGTCCCACTGCACCACGCTACGATTTTCCATGGCGGCATTCTCGATGGGAACCAGCCGGCAAAGCGGACCGTGCGACATGACAAAACCGCCAGGATGCTGTGAAAGATGACGCGGAAAGCCCATGATTTTTTCTGCCAGATAAACCCATTGCATGGCAACAGACGAAGTCGGATCCAGGCCGCTCTCCTGCATGCGCGCCATCAGATTGGCACGGCCATCCCAGTAATGATAGGAACGCGCCACCGCCTCGATAATAATAGGATCAACGCCTAACGCCTTGCCCGTATCGCGCAGCACACTCTTGACCCGATAGGTGATCACCACAGCAGTCAGCGCGGCGCGATCCCGACCATATTTTTCATAAATATACTGGATGACTTCTTCGCGGCGCTGGTGCTCGAAATCGACGTCAATATCGGGCGGTTCATTGCGCTCCTTGCTGATAAAACGCTCGAACAGATTATTTCCCAGTACAGGATTGACTTCGGTAATACCCAGACAATAGCAAACAGCGCTATTGGCCGCCGACCCCCTGCCCTGGCACAAAATCTCCTGGGCGCGGGCAAACTTCACAATATCGTAGACCGTCAGGAAATAGGCTTCGTATTGCAGTTCGGCAATAAGCTGCAACTCATCTTCCAGCTGGCGTGTGACACTCTCAGGTATCCCATCCCTAAAACGCTGCCGCGCCCCCACATAGGTTTGCTGGCGCAGATAAGTTGTCGGACTCAGGTTTTCAGGACAGATGCCGCCTGGGTATTCATATTTGAGCTCTTTCAGATTGAACTGACATTGAAGCATCACCTCGAGGGTTTGTTCCAGGGCAGCAGGCGGATAAAGATTGGCCAGTGTCACCAGCTGGCGCAAATGATGCTCGGCATTGGCCGCGCGCGCAAAGCCGCACTCCTGTACGCTTTTGCCCAGCCGGATCGCAGCCAGTGTGTCATGCACGGGTTTGCGTGAACGCACGTGCATCTGCACCTGTCCGGTTGCCACCAACGGCACCCCGGTGACCTCTGAGACAGCCATGAGCCTGGCCTTGTGAGCCGCATCCTGCCCCTGGTGCAACAGTGTGAGCGCCAGCCAGCAACGCCCGGCAAATGCCTGCGCAACCCATTGGGCCTGGGCCAGCATCTGTTCGTAGGATGAGCCATACTCGGGCACCAACACCGCCAGACACTCGGGCAGGTTCTGCAAATGAGCCAGAGAAGGATCGGCAGGACTGGTAATGTCGCTAGTCGTCAAATAATAATTACCCTTGGGGGCACGACGTCGCCCCAGGGTGATGAATTCGCACAGATTGCCATAGCCCTGACGGGTTTGAGCAAGTACGAGCAGTTTCAGGGTGGGTGAATGTTCGCCCGTATGCAGAGAAAAAACAGAACCCACAATCAGTTTCAAAGGCAGGCGCAGCGGCGTTTCGCAGGTTGATACTGTCGATAGTGCCGACCCCGACCCCGCCGGTGCTGAGGCTGAGGCTGATGGCAATGGCGATCCAGCGGGCGCAATGGATGAAGCGGGCGATGACGTCTGCGACAGTTGCGATAACCACGCTGGCAAAGAAGGGAGTGAAGGCGTGGCCTGCGCCGGATCGGATTGCCCCAGCACGTAGCCTGCCTTTTCCAATGCGTTCTTTTTCCTGCGCTCCGCTTCGTCCAGGATGGGCTTGTTCAGCCTTTCCACTTCCGCGTGGGCACGTACCACCCCTGCCACGGAACATTCGTCTGTGATGGCCAACGCCATATAATTGAGTTCGAACGCCTGTCGCACCAGCTCCTCGGGATGAGACGCGCCCTGCAGAAAACTGTAATTGCTCTGGCAATACAGTTCGGCATAGCCAGGCAGCGCGTATGAAGAAAAAGAAGGCGTCGTCATGACCTTGTCCTGTTACCCGAAAACCCCGTGCAAAAACCAGCGCCAGTGACCATAGCGTTCACGAAAGAGCCAGTAGCGTACGCCGGTATTGTCTTCTGCAACAAAATAGTCTCTTAGCGCCCACCCTTCCCACCAGCCATCTTCGATTCTTTCCGGACCCTGCAAAATACGCAATGGCGAACCATACCAGGGACGATGCTTGCGCACAGACAGTAGCAGCGGCTTTTCCAGCAACCAGCAAGGCCGCGCCACGCCTTCGACAACAGACCCTGCGGCAGAAGCCGTGTTTGCCGGTCTCCACCGGTTTGCAATTTCGGGGCGATGATCGGCGACCGGCTGAGGCGCCAATACCCGATCATGTCCCAGCCTGGCCAGAATGATTTCAAGGACCCGTTGACGGTCCTGCGGCGTTCCCCCGCGTTCAGGAAACAAATCGTCGGCAACCGGCGCCGTCTCCTGCACTCTGGCAGCGTCAAGGGTCACGGCAATAATGGGCGCTGCCAGTTTCAGATGATGCAGATGTTCCTGCAACAAGCGCATCAGGTGGGCCGGATCCCGGGTGGGGGCAGCAGTAGCCAGTTCCACCTGGGATGGCTCGCGCGCATGACGACCACGCTCATGCTCAAGAAGCAGGACAAGCTGTGTTACCGCCCGCTGATGCCCCGCCAGCCAGCCGCAAAGCTGCTCGATCAGCCGGCCGGCCACCCTGCCAACGGCTTGGGCATATTCAATTCGTTCAACCAGTTCTATCCGCCCCTGAAACTGCAGTGGCGCGACAACCCATTTGAATATTTCAGGCGTGTTCCCGTAGGCGGCATCAAGAACCTGCAAAACCTGCCGGCTGGTGCGTCGCTGCAACCCGGCGCGCGGCAGTTGTCGCATGGCCCCCAGGGTGGCGCAGCCAATGCTGCCCAGCCAGGCTTCATACGGATGCGCGGCCGGCAACGACCCGACTGGCAAGGCGTCCAGCCGGCGAATCTGGGTGCCAGGTTTCAGGCAGCGGCGCAAGCGCACGCACTCGGCAGTCGCCAGCAGCCAGGCGCCGCCAGCCGTTGTGGCAATAGCGCAGCCTGCACTCAGGCAGAGCCCATGCAAGGTGCCCTGGATACGTCGGTAAAGCCGCCGAATGCCGCCAAAAAGACTAAGACTGGCGGTGACATCCAGCAACAGGGTATCCCGCTCCCCCAGCGCGAGCTCGGGTGTGTACTGCAACAGCGCCAGCGAGGCCGCCTGGATTGCCGAATGATGAATATGCTCATCATATTCGGTAAGAACGGCCTGGGGACACAGGGTATTGACGCCGCTGATACGCATGCCTGGTTGCACACCTGCCGCCCGGGCAGCAGGCGAACACACCCGGACCTGGCCATGATCAATCACAACGGCCGCCGTGTTGCGCCAGTCAGGGCAAAGTGTGTCCAGCGTGGGGTGTAACAGATGTACGGCTATCCATGTTCGCATGGCGGGACTCGGTAAAAGCAGCAGGATAAGCAGCAGAATAGGGATCGGAAGCGCCCCCAGGAGAGATACCCCTGCCGGATGCATCCGGATAAAGTGAGATATGGACAGGATGTTCACTGACGCTGCCACGACGTTTGACAATATGCACGTGAAGCCCCCTGGGCACCGGATGCAGTGCAAGCCGCAAGGGTGCCGGGGAGGATTGCCGGGCAGCGGACAGGGCCCGAACCAGCACGAACAGCGTGTCACCCTTTTGCGCCGACAATTGCAAGCGACGCAGGGCGCCATCGCGCAGGGCATTTTGCCATAACACCAGCGCCGCAAAGGCCCCGCTGTTCAGAATGTGTTCGGCCGCCCACAAGGCATCGGCAGTACTTTGCGGAGAGAGCCAGAGCAGGCGGGAAGGGGCGACTCCCCAATGCGCCCACGCGCAGGCCTGCGGCGCATACGGTGGCTGAATAAGCACGATGGGCCGTTGCTCTGGGCTGCTGGTGCTGTCAAGGCCCGCAGCAGTTGACGCATGAGGCAACTGACTCGCCTTGTGCCCACAAAAAACGGGTTTGAATAACTGGATCTCCCCGACGCCGGCACGTGGCGTCATGACCTCGATCAGATTGCCTAAGGGCCAGCCGCCGCCAGGCAATTGAGCCGATATTTCAGGATAGCCGGTATTGGCGTAAAGACCTGGGGAACGGGCGATTTGCGACGCTCGCCACAGCGAGGAGTGAATGCGCTCCGGCGCAGTCAGGATAGAAGGCGAGGCAGTGCCCTGCCCGACCCGTTGCGCCGGCATTTCTTCGGCGGATGCCTCTGAAAAAGACCCTTCTGAGAATAACGCCCTGGAAGCGGCCGACCCGGCCAGGACACCTGAGCGCCCGGATAGCTGTGCAGCATTCACAACACCTTCGGACACGCCTTCGGAGTTGCTTTCCGGCAGACCGTCAAAGCGAGAGCCCGATGCCTTTTCAACGAGTGTTCTGGAGGATTTTTTCGCTGTGTTTTTCATCATGGCAATTCCTTTAAGTACTGTATAAGTATACAGTATTTTTAAATTACCACATCTTCGGAAAACCGAGGTATCTGAATCAAGACGGTCTACACAACCGCACTGATGTATTACACTGAGCGTACTGTTTTTTCCCTTTACCAACAGGAATGACTTATGAAAATTACCTCTTCCCTGCTTTTTTCACTGTTTATCATCGTGCCAGGCATGGCCGCTGCGCAATCGAATCACCAGCAGGAAGCCCAGGCCATCAATGAGGCAAAAGTGACGCTTGCACAGGCAGTGCAAACGGCCGAATCAGAAACCGGCGCCAAAGCGGTCGAAGTGGATTTTGACCGGGAAAACAACGTCTGGTCATATGAAGTGACAACTCTGAAGCCCGGCACCAAATATGAACTGGTCATTGATGCCAATACAGGTAAGGTCATCTCCCGTAAGGAAGAACAAAAGCAATAACGGTCAGACAGGTGCCCGATATATTCGGGCACCAACAGCCATGGCGCATTTGATCTGTCATTATCACAACGCCAACACCAAGACTGCCATCTGACAATTCAGATATTACAATCCAGATATCACGTCTCAGATACCGCGACTCTGATATCACAGGCGTCATTGCACCATTTCTCTTGCCCGACAAGCGCTTCCCTGCTTTGCCCCTGCACAGATCATGCTGGCAAGGACGCCTGGCGCAGCACCCTAGCGCCCAATAATCGCCGCCTGCTCATCGCCGGCCTTCAAATGCAAATCCGAATACGGATCCTCCTGCTCGATATTGATGCGCATGCGGCTGGGTTTTATATTGCCGAAAATAGTGGCAAAGGGCGTATCCTGGGCATCGTTGCCGCGTGCAATAACCACCAGATTATCGGGTGGCGCCAGCCCTGTTGGGTCAAACTTGATCCATCGTCCTCCCAGGTATGCCTCAAAAATCGCGTGAAAATCCTGAGGGGGCTCTTCAAAATATACATAGCCTACGCAAAAACGGGCAGGTATATTCAAGGCACGGCAAAACGTGATGGCCAAATGGGCAAAATCCCTGCATACGCCTTTGCGCTTTTCAAACACATCAGCGGCTGAAGTGGTGGAATCTGAATATCCCACTTCATATTGGACATGTTCCTGTATCCAGTCAATAATTGACTCGACCAGCACGATGCCGTCGCCCTGCGCACAGAAAAGAGCCTGCACCTGGGCTGAAAGTACATCCGATTCACAATACCGGCTTGGCCGCAAGCAGGGAATGGTTTTCTTTGGCAGACGCCCTATGGGATAAATGGCGGCCTCGGACAGTCGCCTGGCATGATTGGTAACGACGCTGACCGTGTAATCGACATTGATCGTTCCTTCTTTAGCAGGAAACGATACGAAGCGTCCGCCCATTGCATCAATATTCTTCTGAAAATAAACAGGCGTCTTGCTCCCATTGCTGTCGACATACTCCACACTCAGGCACTCTTCCAGAAGCAATTGGCTTTTTTTGGAAACCAGCATATTCAGAAAAAACTCACTCGCTGAAAATACTTCATATTCCAGCGAGGTTCTAATTCTTGTTACCAGCATCCCGTTACCCCATTTATGTAAATGACCCGGCAGATTGCCGTCGATCGGCAAGCCCATCGCTTGACAGCATAAAATGCAATCGGCACCCTCTCTAGCCACCATAGTCGCTGTAGCCACTGCCATTTCTACTTTTTAACTATCTCCCCCAAACAAGCATATGGGTCTGATACTGTAAGAAAAATATCCGGCTGCCAATCACGCCTGACATGCCTGGAACATGCAGCGCCGACAATTTGCCGCCGTCCGGCACACCTCACGGGCAAAAACAACGATCACTGATTTTTATTATCCGACGAACACCGTCTTTTTTATTCAATACCGGGAAAAATGGGGCTTTGCATGCTCAGGAACCAGGCCGGGATGGCTTTGTGCTTACTGTTTTTGCATCTGTCATGAGAACGGGCCTCCTGGATAGGGAACGCATCGGCAAAAATTTTGCAGCATTGCCGCAAGACTGCAGCATTAAACCACAAGCTGTGCTCGGCCCCAGGCATATGCAAAATACAAACGCCGCCATCGCGACAACCGGATCATAGCCAGCGCTTGTTATCACTTCAGTCGGTCAGCGCAATGCCGATGCGAAAATTCTTCCACAGGTACGGGTTCGAACCGTAAACCTCCTCGTGAAGTACTCGGATACTCTACCAGTTGAGCTACCTGTGGATTTACTATTCTCCGGTAAACCGGTGACCGCATCAACTCAAAACCGAAGTGTAAAAATATATAACAGAAATGCCCACTGAAGGCCTTCGAACGAGATGTGTCTGCGCCGCCCCAGACACAGGGTCATTTGGATGCTGCTGGTCATCCGTGGTTAACATCAAGCATGCATAGAACCCGCTGCACCGGCCCGGCAAATACCCGCCAGCGCTCAAGGTTTGAACTCAGTAGCAAGACTTCACCCTGCAGCGTGACCATTGCCAACCCGTTGACTACATCCGATCCCGGGCAGACTCATACGCCTGGTGCTGTCGCTTGCTACGAACCGTTGAACACACCCTCTTTGCTCAGCAGCTCGGAAACCCAATGCTGGAATATGCGGATACGTGCAGGCACATTGCGCCGTCGGGCATAAAGAAACGTCAATGGCATGGATGGTGCACGAAATTGTGGCAGCACTTCGATCAGTTCAGCCGACTCAAGCAGATCGCGCACATCAAATGCCGGAATCTGGATCAGCCCCATTCCGGCAAGCGCGGCAGCCAGATAGCCTTCCACATTATTGACCGAAATCACACTGCTCATGGTCACCACATTCAGTTTGCCCTGAGCCACGTATTCCCAGGCCGGCATCGCTGTCGGAAACCGCGAGGCATAGTTCACCACCTGATGCGTACCCAACGCGTCAGGTGTTGCGGGAGTACCCATGCCTGCAAGATAAGCTGGGCTGGCACACGTAATAATATCGATATCCCCAAGTTTTCGGCAAATCAGATCGGAGTCGCTCAGTTCACCCACCCGTATGACGCAGTCGATGCCCTCGGAAACAAGATCCACCATACGATCGGTCATGCTCACCTCCAGTTCGACTTCAGGGTGCATCGCGATCAATGACGGTAGCGCCGGAATGATGATGCGCCGGCCGATGCGACTGGGCATATCGATTCTGAGACGGCCGGTCATCTGCTGTGAGGCCGGATGAAACATCTGCTCGGAAGCTTCAATCGCATCTACGATTTCACGCGCAGTCTTGACAAACTGCGCCCCCTCGAAGGTGGGTGTCATGCGACGCGTTGTACGGCGCAAAAGCTGAACGCCCAATCGATCCTCCAGCTCCTGGATCAGGGTCGAAACCGTCGAGCGCGGCAAACGAAGCGCTTCGGCCGCACGCGTGAAATTGCCGCTTTTCATCACCTGGATGAAGACCTGCATCTGCCTGATCCGATCCATGAGCACTCTATTGTTCGTAAATATTGACGTAAGACGTCAACAATAACAGCTTTATTTGAGATTTACGATCAATTAATCTATATGACAAACGTGGCAATACGTCGCGTCCCAACTCCAGAGGAAAAACATATGTCCCGAAATACAATTGAAGGAAAAGTGGTTCTCATTGCAGGCGGCGCAAAAAACCTGGGCGGACTGCTGGCACGCGAATTCGCCCAGCACGGCGCAAAAGCCGTAGCCATTCACTATCACGGCGGCCAGGCCAAATCTGCGGCCGACCAGACGATTGCAGCAATCGAACAAGCCGGCGCCAAGGCAGTTGCCTTTCAGGCTGATCTGAGCAGCGCGGCCGCCATGGAAAAACTGTTTGCCGACACCATTGCCGCAGTGGGACGACCGGACATTGCCATTAACACAGTTGGCATGGTTCTTAAAAAACCGATGACCGAAGTCACAGAAAAGGAATTTGATCAATCCAGTGCGGTGAACGTCAAATCCGCTTTCTTCTTTCTCAAGGAAGCAGGCAAGGCGGTCAACGATAATGGCAAGATCTGCACCCTGGTCACGTCCCTGCTGGGTGCCTATACGCCTTTTTATTCTGCCTATGAAGGACTGAAAGCACCCGTTGAACACTTCACCCGTGCAGCTTCAAAAGAGTTTGGCGCGCGAGGCATTTCGGTCACCGCCATCGGCCCGGGCCCCATGGATACCCCGTTCTTTTATCCGGCCGAAGGCAAAGAAGCAGTGGAATATCACAAGACAGCGGCAGCCCTGTCACCCTTTTCCAAAACCGGACTTACGGATATTGAAGATATCGTGCCATGGGTCCGCTTCATGGTATCTGAAGGCTGGTGGATGACCGGCCAGACCATTCTGGTCAATGGTGGCTACACCACAAAATAATAGCCCGCTAAGCTGGACGCCCCCCAATAAACTGCGCTCAAAAAGCTGGACACCGAGCCCGTTTTTGAGCGCAGCTCAATCCTGTCTGGACGGATAAGCCGTATCTGTGCCTTGTCCCGCGGCAAAGTGCTCCAAAACACCCTCTGCATGCACAACACGACTTCATTGCCCCCAACACCCGCCGCAATGCCGCACAGCGTATAGCCGATGACCGCGCATAACGGAACTACCGGCGCGTACGTGCAGCGTCTCTGTTCGCGGCGAGACATGAGCATGAGTGATTGCATGCGTGATTATATGTGCGCTGGGCGCTTGGTATGTTCGTTTGCGACACTGAACCGATACCGCCACTTTTCATTCAGGATACCGGAGCGGATTAACCGCTATGCAGAAACCATGATCAATGATTTAATGAACATTCATTCTTTTTTTCAGGGGAGAAAATATAATGCGTCAACTGTCGTCAACCAAAACCATCGTAGCCATGAGCCTTGTGCTGGCCGGCCTGCTGAGCGGATGCCAGGCGCTGGACGATATGGAAGCAGATGGATACCGCAAGCAGTGCGCCACGCTGGGTATCCAACCTGGTTCACCTCATTTTGACCAATGCATGCTGCAACAACAGGCTCTTAACGAAAACGAAACCGAGAGATCGCTGGATCGGATACAAAGAGACGAAGCCGCCAGGCACAGAAAATAGCCTGCCACAAACATAATATGCCGCCTGTCACAATAGACGACAGGCCATCTATTTCCCGGCCATCTCCGGAGGACAGCCGGCCGACAGACAAATTCCTGCTGCTTTTGCCGACGCGAAAAAAATATGACATCTGTATAAGTGCGGGGCAGTGGAAAATCAAAAACAGCACACCAGCATTGGCAGTTCAAAAGAAGCCTGGCACACGGCGCGGCAACTGTCCTTCATGACATGACACCCACGCTGCCAAGTGTATGAAACACAATCATTTATCGGCTCAAACCCGTTGAGCTTGAACCGCAGAATCTCTTGAAGTCAAACCTCTTGATTCATTGCCGCCTCGGTGTGGCGCAGGGCCGATGCGGCAACACCCTTTCTTTCACTATACCTTTCTGTAAGATAATCGCTACGGCTTCGTATTAGCAAGGTGAATTTGTAGAGCTCTTCCATCACATCCACGACCCGGTCATAGTATGGAGATGGTTTCATTCGATCATTCTCATCAAACTCCAGGTAAGCTTTTGCCACTGAAGATTGATTAGGAATAGTCACCATGCGCATCCAGCGTCCCAGAATTCTTAAGGAATTGACAGCATTAAAGGACTGCGAGCCCCCAGACACCTGCATAACCGCAAGCGTTCGGCCTTGCGTCGGCCTTACGCTTCCTATCTCAAGCGGCAACCAATCGATCTGACTTTTAAAAACACCAGTCATATTGCCATGTCGCTCAGGGCTGCACCATACCTGCCCTTCTGACCATTCTGATAATTGCCGTAATTCGGCCACTTTCGGATGACTCGCCGGCACACTATCCGGCAGCGGTAAACCGTGAGGATCAAAAATACGCGTCTCCGCCCCCAGTTTTTCGAGAATTCTGGCAGCTTCCATGGTCAACAAGCGACTGAACGAACGCTCTCTTAAAGATCCGTACAATAAAAGTATTCGTGGCGGATGTGGAAAATCTGCAGATAACTCGAGTTTCTCGATTGAAGGTGTGTCAAATTGGTCGCTGTTCAGATTTGGCATCTCATCTGACGAAGTAAATTCTATCGATTTCATAATATTTTAATAAATAGGACAAGCTATGATCAGGGGGCCGCGCTTTGTCAGGCAGTCATGAACTCGGATCACTCATTCCTCGCTACGACCTGGCCGTCTTCTTTTACAAAGTCATTCAACTGCGGCTGAGGCAAAATATCCAGAACAACCTCTGAGGGACGACACAGTTTGACCCCCTTGGAAGTCACAACGAATGGGCGGTTAATCAGGATCGGATGCGCCTCGATTGCATCAAGCAATTGGTCTTCAGTCAACAAGGACTCTGATAGCCCCAGTTCCTGGTAAGGCGTTCCTTTTTCTCTTAGCGCCTCGCGCACCGTCAACCCTGCCTGCGAGATAAGAGATTTCACTGTTTCACGATCTGGCGGCGTTTTTAAGTATTCAATAATAGTCGGCTCAATGCCCGCATTACGTATCATTGCCAATGTGTTGCGAGAAGTGCCGCAGTCCGGGTTATGGTAGATAGTAACGTCGTTCATGTTGCTCCAAAATTTGAAAAATTACACTCTGTTAGCTGGTTAAAAACAAATAACTGGCATGTAATATGCGTGTCATAACTTCATATTACAGTCAATAAAATAGTATCAATGACAATATTATACTATAATTCTATAAATATCGAAATATCGTAGATAATATTGAGAACTGCTATGGAAACAAAAAATGCCGTGAAGGCGCTAGCCGCATTGGCCCATGAATCCCGCATGGTGGCCTATCGTCATTTAATGCAAGCCGGTCCCGGGGGTTTACAGGCGGGACAGCTGGCTGACTTGCTTGAGATCCCACCCTCCTCGCTTTCGTTTCATTTGAAAGAACTAATGAACGCCGACCTGCTGGATTCCCGGCAAGAAGGTCGGTATGTCATTTACTCGGTAAAGTTCCAGTCAATGTCAGAGTTGCTGTCATTCCTAACAGAAAACTGCTGTGGCGGGAACCTATGCATTTCAGTTTCGATGGACCCCTGCGCCAGGTCTGAAGCGTTAATCGACAATCATTAATCACATCCTCAGTGTTCTAATTCGCACCATTTCTCTATACGATGATCAGCAAAAACTGCTGATTTTATTCAACAAGGATTAACGTGTTTACAGCTGTAGCAATTTTTATTGTGACTATTGTATTAGTCATCTGGCAGCCTCGTGGATTAGGCATCGGTTGGAGCGCTTCTTTTGGAGCATTACTGGCGTTATTATTTGGTGTCATTCAAATTGGCGACATTCCGGTCGTATGGAATATCGTGTGGAATGCAACCGCCACATTTATTGCCATTATTATTATCAGCTTGTTATTAGATGAAGCTGGTTTTTTTGAATGGGCAGCCTTACATGTCGCTCGTTGGGGCGGCGGCAAGGGCAAGGTTCTATTCTGTCTGATTATTTTGCTTGGCGCTGCGGTGTCAGCATTTTTCGCCAATGATGGAGCAGCCCTTATTCTTACGCCCATTGTCATGGCAATGCTCTTGGCTCTCGGTTTCGGTCCGGGAGCTACCTTGGCTTTTGTCATGGCGGCAGGATTCATCGCCGATACGGCCAGTCTTCCTTTGATCGTTTCAAATCTGGTAAATATCGTTTCGGCAGACTTTTTCAACATTAGTTTTGCGCGGTATGCCGCTATCATGGTACCGGTTAACTTTGTATCAGTTGCAGCAACGCTACTTGTTTTACTTTGGTATTTTCGCTCAAGCGTGCCCGCTACATATGATCGCCGACAACTCAAGCAGCCGAACGAAGCGATTAAGGATTTCGCAACATTCCGTGCAGGCTGGTATGTGTTGGCATTACTTTTGATCAGTTTCTTTGTGCTTGAGAATTTCGGCATTCCAGTCAGCGCCATTGCCGCCATGGGCGCTGCCGTTTTGTTGGCTGTGGCTGGCCGCAATCATGTAATCAGCACAAAGAAGGTAATCCGCGAGGCACCTTGGTCAATTGTGATTTTCTCTTTGGGAATGTACTTGGTGGTGTATGGACTGCGCAATGCAGGCTTAACAGATTACATAGCAGGACTTTTAAACGATTTGGCAGACAAAGGCCTTTGGAGCGCGGCGCTAGGGACAGGATTTTTAACAGCGTTTCTATCGTCCATCATGAATAATATGCCTACTGTACTTGTAGGCGCATTGTCGATCGAGTCTAGCCAGGCCACCGGGGTCATAAAAGAAGCCATGATTTATGCGAATGTGATCGGTAGTGACCTGGGGCCAAAAATTACGCCCATTGGTAGTCTGGCAACACTGTTATGGCTACATGTTCTGTCGCGCAAAGGCATGACGATTACATGGGCATATTATTTCCGGGTTGGTATCGTGTTGACTGTACCGGTTCTACTAGTGACGCTGGCTGCCTTGGCATTAAGGCTCACGCTGTGGTAAACAGTAAACGAATTGGCCATGGAATGAAATTGTCCATGGCCAATTAATAGATTCGATCAGCGCTGTCGTAATTAGTTGGCCGCCGGCGTATCGCCGATCTTTCTGACTTCTTTTTGAATGGCCTCTTTGTCAAGTAGGTGGAATGGCAAATTAATGAACGAGTTCATCCGCATCGTTATTTGCCTGAATACTTTATCAAACGCAGTCTGCTTCTCGTCCTCTGTACCCTGAACAGCAGCCGGGTCCTCAAAAGACCAATGTGCGGATATTGGATGCGCAGGCCATAGTGGACACACTTCTCCCGCGGCATTATCACAAACCGTAATCACAAAATCCATATGCGGCGCATCGACGGCAGCAAACTCATCCCAGCTTTTACTGCGCAGCTTGTCGGTAGGATAGCCAGTCTTTTCTACTTTATCAATAGCAAATGGATTAACCTGCCCTCCCGGGTGGCTGCCCGCACTGTAGCCAATGAATTTACCGTGGCTTAGGGTAGTCGCGAGGGCTTCTGCCATAATGCTCCGAGCAGAGTTGCCTGTACAGAGGAATAGGATGTTATAGGTTTTGTCAATCATGAAAGCCTCAGAAAGCGGTTATTGTTTAATTCCATATTTTGATATTACTGGAATAATAGAATATTCTCGGGGATTTATATGACAAAACCATGACACGCGATTATTAGTTGCATACACACACCAATCGGGCTCGTGAGGCTAAGGTTTGACACGTCGTCAACGATTTGTCGTGCAAGTGAATTTAGCTCACTCATCAAGGGGCAGCATATGTGCGGAAGAGTCAGTCAGAGCCGTGAACCGGATAGATATCTTGTGACGAGATCCAAGGATATGCGTGGCCTGTATGTGTAGAAAAAGCCGCACAAGAGT
>NZ_JBQEAU010000076.1:0-22605 GCF_052108595.1 Advenella sp. | reverse complement strand
GGTAACGCGATTGCCGGTCCAGTTGTGGAAATATTCGTGACCGATCACGGCTTCCACGGCAGAAAAATTGGCATCGGTGGCAGTATCGGGATCGGCCAGGACATAACCGGAATTGAAAATGTTCAACCCCTTGTTTTCCATGGCGCCCATATTGAAGTCGCGCACGGCCACAATCATGAAGCGATCCAGATCCAGTTCCAGGCCAAAGCGCTTTTCGTCCCAGACCAGAGAGCGCTCCAGCGATGCCAGTGCCCACTCGGTCTTGTCCCGGCTGCCCTTGTCGCTGTATATCTGCAACAGCACGTCGCGGCCATTATGGGTTTTGACGGTTTTTTCGCGAACATCGAAATCGCCGGCGACCAGCGCGAAAAGATAGCTGGGCTTGTGAAACGGGTCATGCCAGACCGCCTGATGGCGACCGTCGGGCAGGTCGGTGGACGACAGCAGATTGCCGTTGGACAGCAGATAGGGGTACTTTTCCTTGTCGGCGGCAAGTGTGACGGTATAAATGCTCATCACGTCCGGACGATCGGGAAAGTAAGTAATGCGGCGAAAGCCTTCGGCTTCGCACTGCGTGAAAAAGCCGCTACCCGATTTGTACAGGCCCATGAACAGGGAGTTGGCTGTTGGATTCAGTGTGGTGCATATGCGCAGTTCAAATGAACCGGACAGTTGCGCAATCACCAGTTGGTCCTGGTCCAGTTCATAGGCGTCTGCGCCCAGCGCCTGGCCATTTAGATACAGAGCGTCCAGGCTGATGTCTTCGGCATTGAGCACCAGATCGGCAGGCGCCTTGTCTTTGGCGGTGAACGTCAGGGTAGAGGTGACAACAGTGCGGTTTTCGTCCAGGTCGAAATTGAGTGCCACCGTATCAAGCGTAAACGGGTAGGGTTGGTAGTCGCTGCGATAGACGGTCGGACTGTTTTCTTCAATCAATTCTGTAGGCATGGTGGTCACTGTGGTGCTGGTGAACGGAAAGTGAATTTGCGGTACAACCGGCAGGGTTCACTTGAAAAAAAGCGATTTGTAGCTATTTGTCCTAATTATAGGGGCTTGCCCTGAATTGGAACCTTAAAAGACGTTTTGTGTCAAAATTGAAGTACAGTTTGCGGCGCGTGTCGGGCGCGGCAGGCCATCTATGATATTGGCGTGTGATTGGCAGGAGAAAGAAGCATGCGACATCTGCAAGTGCCCCGTATCCGGAACCTCGTTTTGGCTGGCTTGTTTCTGGCGGGATTGACCGCCTGCTCGACAACCAGTGAATTTACGACTCAGGTTACCTCGTTTCAGCAATGGCCTGCTGCCGTTGCAGGACAGCACTACCGCTTTGTCGACAGCACACAGCAGAATCTGGAGCAGGCTGCCTATACCGGCTATATTCGCAATAACATGTTCCGCACTGGCCTGATCGAAGCGATGGGCCGCCAGCGCGCCCGTTTTGAAGTTGGCTTTACCACCGGCACCGAAGTGCGTCAGCAAATGGTCCAGCGGGAAACCGGCAATTATGATTTGTATCCGACACTGGGGCTGGGCATGGGCTTTCCCTATGGTTATTATGGCAACCCTTTCTACAGCAGCTTCGGCTTTGCCATGACGCCACGCTATCAGCTGGTTCCGGTACCTTACCATCGCTATTCGCTCACTGTGTATATTCGTGACAGGCAGCAAAATGGCAATGAAGTATTTCGCGCCAGCGCCGTGGCAGATTCGCGCGAGCGTGGCCTGCCCGAAGTCATGCCCTATCTGGCCGCTTCGGTGTTTGACCAGTTCCCCGGGCATAACGGTCAGGTTCGCACCGTTGAGTTTGAACGCAACAAGGCAGGCGTCGCAGGTACAGCGCCCCCCATTACAGTAAAGAAACCTTAGAAGACACCCTTACATGAAACCTATTGAATCCGATCTCCAGGCAGTCGCAACGGCAAAATCCCTGCTGCTGGATCCCTGGGACCTGAATGAAAACCACATGGCTGCGGCGCTGGCCGAGATTTTTACCCATAAGGTCGATTACGCCGACCTGTACTTTCAATATACGCGCAGCGAAAGCTGGAGTCTGGAAGAGGGTATTGTCAAGACCGGCAGCTTCTCCATCTCCCAGGGCGTAGGCGTGCGAGCGCTGGCGGGCGAGAAAACCGCTTTTGCCTATTCAGACAAACTCTCGCCCGAGGCGCTCATGGAGTCGGCCACGACGGTCAAGGCGATTGCGCGGCAGGGTGAAGGGCGCATGAAGGTGATCGGCAACGGCAAAAACAAGGCGCACGACCTGTACGGGCAGGATGACCCGATTGCTGCCATGCCAGCCACGGAAAAAGTGGCGTTGCTTGGCCGGGTCGAGACCATTGCCCGCGCCAAAGATCCCCATGTAATTCAGGTCATGGCCGGCCTGGGTTCGGAATATGACGTGGTAATGATTGTAGGCAGCGATGGCCGTCTGGCGGCCGATATCCGACCGCTGGTACGATTGTCTGTCACCGTAATCGTCGAGCGCAATGGCCGACGTGAAATGGGCCATGGCGGCGGCGGTGGTCGTCTGGGCCTGAACTATTTCTCGGATGCGTTGTTGCACGAGTATGTCGACAAGGCGGTGCACGAAGCGTTGACGAATCTGGATGCCAGGGACGCGCCGGCAGGTGAAATGACGGTTGTGCTGGGCTCCGGTTGGCCGGGTATTCTGCTGCACGAAGCCGTCGGCCACGGTCTGGAAGGCGATTTCAACCGCAAGGGTTCAAGCATTTTCTCCGATCGTATCGGTGAGCGCGTTGCCTCCAAGGGGGTTACCGTGATCGATGACGGCACGATCAAGGATCGTCGCGGTTCCCTGAATGTGGACGACGAGGGCAATCCGACGCAGCGCAATGTGCTGATCGAAGACGGTATTTTGCGTGGCTACATGCAGGACTCATTGAATGCACGCCTGATGAAGACCAAGGTAACCGGCAATGGTCGCCGTGAATCGTATGCCCATCTGCCCATGCCTCGTATGACCAATACCTTTATGCTTGGCGGAGATCACAACCCGCAGGATATTGTTGCCTCGGTCAAGAAAGGCCTGTACGCCGTCAATTTTGGCGGCGGGCAGGTCGATATCACCAGCGGCAAATTCGTGTTTTCGGCCAGTGAAGCCTATATGATCGAAAATGGCCGCATCACCTATCCGGTCAAGGGCGCGACATTGATCGGTAACGGCCCTGAAGTCATGAACCGGGTTTCGATGATCGGCGACGATTTATCGCTTGATTCGGGTGTGGGCACTTGCGGTAAGGAAGGGCAAAGCGTGCCGGTAGGGGTGGGCATGCCCACCATCCGCATGGATGGCCTGACGGTTGGCGGAACAGCCTGAGCCTTTTAATTGGCCCGGCTCCGCTTGCGACGCCGGGCTTGGCTGACTGGCTTACCGACTTTGGTGTTGCGGAAAAAGCGCATGGCTGGGCAAAACGGTCTTTTTCCCCGCAAAAATCGATTCTTCCACCCGAAAGCCGCGCATTCTGTGGTCCGGCCGGTACAGTCCCGGTATATTTTTGGCCTGACGGCAGATTGATGTGCCAATGTGCAAAAACCTGTGCTAGGATTGCTGTTATGAAACAAGTTAGCCACGTCTTTTTCTTTTTTTATTTTACATTTTCGACGCGATAGGCGGAGGAAAGGACGTTGCGTACTTAGCGAAAGCAGAAACAAGCTACAAGACACCAAAAGGCCGCCAGAATATCTGGTGGCCTTTTTTGTTTTGAGCGATGCACTGCCTGGCTGGGCAAACCTATAACCGATTCGATTGATTGATTAACGATATATCTGGAGTTTTCCGTGTCCTACAATACTGACGATTTACGTATCCGCGAAATTAAAGAGCTTAGCCCGCCGTCCCATCTGATGCGCGAGTTTACCTGTTCCTCTCAGGTGTCCAGCCTGGTGCATGATACGCGCGAGGCGATACATCGCATTCTGCATGCCAAAGATGACCGGCTGGTTGTCATTATTGGCCCGTGTTCAATTCACGATCCGGCCGCGGCGCGCGAATATGTAAAGCGCCTGAAGGAACAGCGTGACCGCTTCAGCGACGATCTGGAAATCGTCATGCGCGTGTATTTCGAAAAACCTCGCACGACCGTGGGCTGGAAGGGCCTGATAAACGATCCGGATCTTGACGGCAGTTTCAATATCAACAAGGGCGTGCGGCTGGCGCGCGAATTGCTGCTGGAGGTCAACGAGAATGGCGTGCCTGCGGGCTGCGAATTTCTGGACATGATCACCCCGCAATATATTGCCGACCTGGTGTCCTGGGGCGCGATCGGTGCGCGCACGACAGAGAGCCAGGTGCACCGCGAACTGGCGTCGGGCCTGTCGTGCCCGGTCGGTTTCAAGAACGGGACCGACGGCAATATCAAGATTGCCATCGACGCCATCAATGCCGCCTCACAGCCTCATCATTTTCTGTCGGTAACCAAGGGCGGCCATTCGGCAATCGTCTCTACTGTTGGTAATGACGATTGTCATGTCATTCTGCGTGGCGGCAAGGCCCCCAATTATGACGCCGAAAACATCAATCTGATGTCCGAGCAATTGTCCAAGGCGGGCCTGGCCAGCCGTATCATGATCGATGCCAGTCATGCCAACAGCAACAAGAAATATGAGAATCAGCCTCAGGTGATCGACGATGTGGCGCAGCAGATGGAAACCGGCGATCATCGCATTTTTGGCGTCATGGTAGAGAGTCATCTGGTTGCGGGTCGTCAGGATCTGAAAGAGGGCGTCGAACTCACTTACGGACAGAGCATTACGGACGGCTGCATCGGCTGGGACGCGTCGGTCCAGGTGCTGGAGCGTCTGGCCCAGGCTGTGCGTACGCGGCGTGAGCAGAAAACAGATATCAATACCTGACTTTATGCATGCTGAGTGCAGCGGCGGCAACAGCGCAACCGGCGCGTCGCTGATGCTGCCTGTTTCGGGGCATTATATGCCCCGAAGTCATTTTGCTTTGCCGCAGGAGTGAACAATCATTAGGGTTAATCACGTTTTGGTTCGTAGCCGGTCAGGGTATACTTAAGCTTTATATCAGTTGTCATAAAAAAGGGTTGTCATGGATGTGAGTGCGCAGCTGCGACATGCGCCGCAGGCCGCTGAAAGCGGACCGGATTTTTCTGAACTGATCGCTCAGTTGCATCGCGGTCTGCCGGCGCATTGTGTGCTATCCCGTGTTGAAGAAAAAAAGCCATTTGAATGTGATGGGCTGACGCTTTTCAAGGAAATGCCAGGCGTGGTTGTGCTTCCGGAAAACGAGGAACAAATCATTCATGTCCTGAAAACATGTAAAAAATTGGGCGTGCCCGTGGTGCCGCGCGGGGCAGGTACAGGCCTGTCGGGCGGCGCGACGCCGCATTCGCAGGGTGTGTTGCTGGGCGTATCCAAACTCAACAAAATCAGACATATCGACCCGCAGGCAGCCACCGCTATCGTTGAGCCCGGCGTGCGCAATCTGGCAGTGTCCGAGGCGGCTGCGGCATACGGTCTGTATTATGCGCCTGACCCGTCCAGCCAGATTGCCTGTTCAATCGGCGGCAACGTTGCCGAGAATGCCGGTGGTGTGCATTGCCTTAAATATGGTCTGACGGTTCATAACGTCATCCGCCTGCGGATTGTGACGATTGATGGCGACATTCTCGAACTGGGCGCTGACGCGCCCGACGCACCGGGTCTGAATCTGCTGCCGGTCTTTATCGGTTCGGAAGGCATGCTTGGCATTGTGACCGAAGTCAAGGTCAAACTCATTCCCAAGCCGCAACTGGCACGCGTCATCATGGCAAGCTTCGCCTCTGTTGAGGCGGCGGGCGAGGCGGTCAAGAATATTATCGGATCGGGCATTATTCCTGCCGGCCTTGAAATGATGGACAAGCGCGCAACCCATATGGTCGAGCCGTTTGTGAAGGCCGGTTATGACCTGGATGCCGAGGCGATTCTGCTGTGTGAATCGGACGGCACTGAGACCGAGGTTGAAGACGAAATCGTACGCATGGAAAAAGTATTTTCCGACTGCGGTGCGACGCGTTTGCAAACCTCCAGTTCCGAAGAGGAACGCTTGCGTTTCTGGGCCGGCCGCAAAAATGCATTTCCCGCCGCCGGTCGCATATCGCCCGATTACTATTGCATGGATGGCACGATTCCGAAAAGCCAATTGGCCTATGTGCTCAATGAAATGGTGAAAATGGAAGCGAAATATCAATTGGGTTGCGCCAATGTGTTCCATGCGGGCGATGGCAATTTGCATCCGCTGATTTTGTTTGATGCGAACGACCCGGATTCAGTGCGACGTGCTGAAGATTTCGGTGCCGATATCCTGGAGCTGTGTATCAGGGTGGGCGGCACGGTCACCGGCGAGCATGGCGTGGGTCTGGAGAAAATCAACCAGATGTGTTCGCAGTTTACTCGTGAAGAGCTCGATGCCTTTACCGCGCTGAAAAAAGCGTTTGATCCCGATATGCTGCTCAATCCGACAAAGCAGATTCCGACATTGAATCGTTGTGCCGAATATGGTCGCATGCATGTACACGGCGGTCAGATCGCTTTTCCCGATATCGAACGTTTCTAAGTATCTTATGAAATTCATTAAAGAAGATCTGGCAGAACAGGTTGCCGCAGCTGTGGCGGGCCGCAAGCAGATTGTCATTCGCGGCGGCGGCTCCAAAGCCTTCTATGGCAACGCGATCGCCGGAACTGAACAACTGGTCGAGCTGGACGTGACGCCTTATACCGGGGTCATCAGTTATGAACCATCAGAGCTGGTCATGACTGCCCGTTGCGGTACGCTACTGAGCGACATCGAAGCCGCGCTGGACCAAGAGAATCAGCGCCTGGCATGGGAGCCGCCGCATTTTGGCCAACAGGCAACCATCGGCGGTGCCATTGCCACAGGGCTGGCCGGCCCGGGACGCATGGCCGCCGGCGGGGCCAGTGACTTTGTGCTGGGCACAGTGTTGCTCAATGCAGAAGGGCAGCAATTACATTTTGGTGGCACGGTGATGAAGAATGTGGCCGGCTACGATATGTCACGCCTGCTCACCGGTTCCATGGGCGTGTTCGGCCCTATTCTGGAAATCTCGTTCAAGGTGCTGCCCAAGCCGATTTGCGAAGTCACACTACAGCGGCAATGTACCCTGAAGGAAGCATTCGAATGCTTTGGCCAGTGGCAGGCCAAGGCGCTTGGTATCAGTGCCTCAGCCTGGATCCCAGAGGGCGATACACAGCAGGGCGTGCTCTATCTGCGCGTATCCGGTGCGCAGCCCGCCGTTAAACAGGCGTGCGGCGTCCTGGGCGGCGAGCGGGTAGATGAGCAGGTGGCCAAAGAATTATGGCTGTCGCTCAGAGAACATACCCATCCGTTTTTTGGCGATACCGTCTGGCGCGTTTCTGTGCCGCCTTTGGCCGACACGGTAAACGAATCGGTTCCGCTACTGGAGTGGGGAGGTGCGCAGCGCTGGCTGCGACAGGTTAGCGATGTGACCAACATTCGTCATGCCGCTGCGCAACGCGGCGGGCACGCGACGCTGTTTCGAGCCGGAGCCGGCGTCAGTCAGCCCGTCGATGGTGTGTTCCAGCCGGTCAGTGCCGGGATTGCCGCCATTACCCGTCGTCTCAAGAGCAATTTAGACCCGTTGGGCACATTTTACTCAGGCCGGTTACTCAGGAATATCTAACGTATCATGCAGACCAATCTTGCCGACTGGGCAAAAAACAGCAGCTATGGCGAAGAAGTAGACGCAATCTTGCGCAAATGCGTGCATTGCGGCTTCTGTTCTGCCACCTGTCCCAGCTATCAGATACTTGGCGATGAGCGCGACAGTCCGCGTGGGCGCATTTACCTGATCAAGGAAATCGTCGAGGGCAAGGAGCCTACCAGTATCACTCAGAAGCACCTGGACCAGTGTCTTACCTGCCACAATTGCGAAACCACCTGCCCGTCGGGCGTGCAGTACGGTCATCTGGTCGATATCGGCCGCGAACTGGTCGCAGAACGCGTTACCCGTACGCCGACAGACCGTTTTCGGCGCACACTGCTTGCGGCGGGTCTGAACTCCCAGGCCTTTGCGCCTGCGGTGAAACTGGGCCGCATGTTGCGCTCCTTCATGCCGGCCACACTGGCGGCCAAACTGCCGGAGGCCCGCCCAGCGGGAGCGCTGCCGGTCGGTCGCCACCAACGCCAGGTGCTGGTGCCGCTCGGGTGTGTTCAGCCTGCGCTGATGCCGTCGATCGACGCCGCGACCATAAGAGTGCTGGATGCTGCGGGAATTTCATCTGTGGATATCAGTCGCAATACATGTTGCGGCGCCGTCAATTTCCATCTGGATAAGGTAAACAGCAGCATCGCCCAGATGAAAAGCAATATCGACGCCTGGGTGCCGTTGCTGGAATCAGGCCAGGTCGAGGCCGTCATCATGAACGCGTCCGGTTGCGGGGCGTTCGTCAAAGAGTATCCGTTTTATCTTCGCAACGAACCTGCGTATGTGGAAAAGGCGCGCTATCTGGTTCAGCACGTAAAGGACATTGCCGAAGTGATTGCGCCCGAAGCAGCGCGGCTGAAGGCCAAATTCAAAAAGCCGCTACCGGCCTCAGCCGCATTTCATCCGCCCTGTACGCTCCAGCACTGGCAGGGTCTGCGTCCACTGACCGAGTCGTTGCTGGCCGATCTGGGATTTGACCTCAAGGCGTTTGGCGAGGCCAATCTGTGTTGCGGTTCTGCTGGGACGTATTCGGTTCTTCAGCCGGAAATAGCCACGGGCCTGCGTGATCGCAAGCTTGAAGCCATCGGCAAAACCTCGCCTGAAGTCATCATTACCTCCAATATGGGCTGTATGTCCCATCTGCAAACCGGAACCCAGACGCCGGTACGCCATTGGGTTGAAGTGGTTGATACTGCCTTAAGTGCCTAGAAGACGCTGATTTCCCCGTTTGGGCAGCCAGGACGGTAAAATATCGTCCATGAATGAACAATCTTCTGTAAAACCTCGTGTGGTGGTGGGCATGTCCGGCGGCGTAGATTCGTCGGTCAGCGCCTGGCTACTCAAAGAGCAGGGTTATGAGGTCATCGGGCTTTTCATGAAAAACTGGGAAGATGACGATGATTCCGAATACTGCTCAACCCGTCAGGACTGGCTCGATGCAGCCAGCGTTGCCGATCTGGTCGGCGTCGACATCGAAGCGGTCAATTTTTCCGCCGACTATAAGGATCGTGTCTTTTCGGAGTTCCTGCGGGAATATTCTGCCGGCCGCACGCCCAATCCCGATGTCCTGTGCAATGCCGAGATCAAGTTCAAGGCATTTCTGGATCACGCGCTGACCCTGGGAGCCGATTACATAGCGACCGGGCATTATGCACGCGTGCGGGCGGTGCAACGGCATGGCGCCACCGAGTATGAGCTACTCAAGGGGCTGGACGCCAGCAAGGACCAGAGCTATTTCCTGCACCGGCTCAATCAGGCGCAACTGTCCAAGGCGTTGTTTCCCTTGGGTGAAATTGACAAAACCGAAGTGCGCCAGATTGCCCATAAGCTGGGTCTGCCCAATGCGGCGAAAAAGGATTCCACAGGCATCTGCTTTATTGGCGAGCGCCCCTTTCGGGAATTTTTGAATCGCTATCTGCCTACTAACCCAGGCCCCATTCTTACCGATGATGGCCAGCAAGTCGGGCAGCATCACGGGCTTGCCTTCTATACCCTGGGCCAGCGCAAGGGACTGGGCATCGGCGGTGTCAAAGGCCGTCAGAATGATGATGGCATTGCCGACGCCTGGTATGTTGCTCGCAAGGATTTGCAAAACAACACCCTGTATGTGGTGTCGGGCCATGATCATCCGTGGCTGCTGCAGCACGAGGTGCGTGCCGAAGATGTCAGCTGGGTGGCCGGACATGCGCCTGTTGCAGGACCGTACGGGGCCAAGACGCGCTATCGTCAGGCAGACGCGCCGTGCGAACTGATCCTGGGCAGCGATCCGGGCCGGTTACATTTGAAATTTTCCCAGGCGCAATGGGCTGTTACACCCGGTCAGTCCAGCGTCCTATACGACGGCGATATCTGTCTGGGTGGCGGCATTATTGCCTGAAATTCGTCCGGCAGGGCAACGACCGTCTGCCGGTAATTCTCACTTTTATTTTTTTATTTCATTATGAATATTTCAGATTCGATTTCTCCGCTCAATGCGTTATCTCCGCTGGACGGTCGTTATGCCTCTCGTGCAGCAGCCTTGCGGCCCTTTTTGTCTGAGGCCGGCTTCATGGCGCATCGTGTGGAAGTCGAGGTGTCCTGGCTTATCGCGCTGTCGCAGGCGGGCCTGAGCGAGTTGCCGGCATTCTCTACTGATGCCGAAAACACCTTGCGCAGCTGGGTTCAGGATTTCAGCGAAGCCGATGCCCAGCGCATCAAGGATATCGAGAAAAAAACCAACCATGACGTCAAGGCCGTGGAGTACTGGCTTAAAGAGAAAGCGGCGGGTAATGATGAACTGTCGGCCGCTGCGGAGTTCATCCATTTTGCGTGCACTTCGGAAGATATCAATAATACGTCGCACGCCCTGATGCTGACGCGTGCACGTGACCAGGTTATTGTGCCCGCGTTGCAGAACCTGCTGTCGATGTTGAAGGATGATGCCCGTCAGTTTGCGCAGCAACCCATGCTGGCCCGCACGCACGGCCAGCCGGCCAGTCCCACAACCATGGGCAAGGAGTTTGCCAATGTGGCAGCGCGACTGGAGACAGCGATTGCCGTTATTTGCGCGGTCAAGCCCCTGGCCAAGCTTAACGGTGCAACCGGTAACTACAACGCGCATTATTCGGCTTATCCGGAACTGGACTGGCCCGCGCTGAGCAAAAAGGTGCTGGCCGATTTGTCCCTGACACAGAATCCATATACGATCCAGATCGAACCACATGACTGGATGGCTGCGCTGTTTGATGCCATTGCACGCGCCAACACCATTTTGCTTGACTTGAACCGGGACATCTGGGGCTATATCGCACTGGGCTATTTTAAACAGCGTCTGCGCGAAGGCGAAGTGGGATCATCGACCATGCCGCACAAGGTCAATCCCATTGACTTTGAAAACTCCGAGGGCAATATCGGGCTTGCCAACGCGGTCCTGAAGCACTTATCCGAGAAACTGCCAGTGTCGCGCTGGCAGCGTGACTTGACCGACTCCACCGTGTTGCGCAATCTGGGCGTTGCCCTGGGCTATTGCATGGTTGCCTGGGACTCATGCAGCAAAGGGCTGGGCAAACTGGAACTCAATCCGCAGGCAATTGATCGCGATATTGACCAATGCTGGGAAGTGCTGGCCGAGCCAGTGCAGACCGTGATGCGTCGTCATGGCCTGCCGGAACCCTACGAGCAGTTGAAAGCACTGACGCGTGGTCGCGGAATTACCGAAGAAGCATTGCGCTCGTTTGTCCAGGGGCTGCAATTGCCAGAGGACGCAAAGCAGCGATTGCTGCAGATGACGCCGCGCAGCTACATCGGCCTGGCAGCAGAACTGGCAGCTAAAATCTGATAGCCAAATTTGGTCACCACATCAGTTCGCTAATACCGAACCGATACCGGTTACGATTTGGCGCGGCCTGATGTGACGCGACGGCTGGATGAAAGGCCAGGCAGCAATATCAGTCAGCTCAGACAGACCAGCAAGGGGCAGTCGAACAATGTGTCGACTGCCCCTTGTGCTTTTTGGTGATGCAAATGATGACGTATATGCGCTATCATAGGCGGGTCATTTATCCGGGAGTCAATGTAATGAAAACATCGGTTGTTGTTGTTGTTGCTAGCTGTTTGACCCTGCTGTCCTTGACGGCAAATGCGCAGTTTCTCAAATCCAAAGAAGCTCAGGATTATCGTCATCATGGCATGGAATTTATTGGCGATAATTTCAAGCGCATGGGCCATATGGTCAAGGGCGAACAGCCCTACGACAAGGAAGCGTTCATCAAATACGCGAATCTGCTCAAGACGCTTGCGCCGCTGCCATTTGAAGCGTTCTACAAAGGCACAGAGGGCGGGGATGCAAAAGATGAGGTGTTTTCAGACCCTGAGGGCTTTAACAAGGCCAAAGATAAAATGCTGGTTGCGGTAGACCGGCTTGCCGCCGAAGCGCCATCTGGCGATATGAAAAAAATCAAGGTGGCTTTCGGCGGGGTTGGCCAAAGCTGTAAGGCCTGTCATGACAATTACCGCAAGGACGACTAAACTTTATCAATAGTTATGCCAGCCCTGCGGCAATCACGGGTGGCAGGCACACTGTTGCGGATAAGTTGTTGCGCTGAAGGAACAGCCATGCTGCACCCGGGTCACATTGGGCGTAAACGGATATTCCAAATGTAAAGGAACGTCACAGATACCATGGCGCTGTTAAAGGCACGCGCTGCCTGTGATGTTGCACCCCGCCAGCTCACAATTGCGAGAGCCAGAATACGAAAGCGGCGCAGATCAGCAATACGATGGACGCCCGGATGGCGGTTGCGGCATTATCCTGGCTGCGCGCTGACGCTTTTGCATCCATAGGCCGGTCAGCCGGGACGTCGCCAGTTACCATGGCGCGTATCAGGGCGTGCCTGCGAAACAAACTGTAATAGGCAATTGCACATAGATGCAGCGCCACCAGCGCGACAAGCACCCATTCACTGGCGTGGTGGATACTGTTGAAAAAGCGGCTGATCGCCGGATCCAGTCCGCTTAGCGGGCCTTCGAAAAGAATGTCGTCGCTGGCAAAGAGCCCGCTGGCCGCCTGCACGCCGAAAGCCAGCAACATGGCAACCACGGACCACGCGCCCAATGGGTTGTGGCCAGCTGTCCATGTCGTTGTGTGTAATTTTATTGTACGTACATAAGCGATAATTTTCCGCGGGCCCACGATAAATTGCGTAAACCGCGCGTAATAGGGGCCAACGACGCCCCAAATTAGGCGGAAAAGAATGAGGGTAAGCACGGCATAGCCGAAACGCGAATGCCAGGTCATCCAGTCCAGGCCGGTTTCCGACAGCCAGCCCTCGGTAATGCCGGCAGACTTGACGCAGAAATAGGCGCCCGCCACACAGAAAACCAATAGCCAGTGAAACAGTCGCAAAGGCAGATCCCAGACTCTGATATTATTCATTTGTCATTTTCCAGCAAGTTGCTTTCAAGCCAATTTCCGTTGCCTAACTTTACCGTTATTTTAACATTTGCAGTGTAATTGCCGCGGAGTTAGTCTATGATAAGCGAACTATTCAAATCAGTTTACAGGTACTCATGTCGCGTTCAACCAAAGTCCTTCTTGCGATCATTGCAGCGGCCGTGCTGGCAGGGTGTTCCTCTACCAAAACGGGCAGAGACCGTTCAATCAGCCATTCCCCGCGCGAACAAGTGGTGCGAATTGAGTATGACGAAAGCGCCTACGCCCTGCCAATCGGGCAGCCCACCATGCTGGTGGGGCGCGCGTTCATTTATGATGCCATTAATGGCGGAGAACGCAGCGGTGGAAACGTCGACGTCGTGCTCAATCCCGTATCGGCCATGAGCGAACAGTGGTTCAACGTGGTCTGTCGTCGCGGTAATGTGCTGGCGGGCAAAGCAGATCCACGCTACGCAGCCAGGGCCTATGCGTCCAAAACCAACTCTTTCGGCCAATTTGCGTTCACCAACGTACCGTCAGGCGAATATTACCTTACGACGCGGCTTTACTGGATGGATACCAAACCCTTCTCGGGCGCTGTCCAGTATGGCGGATTGCTAGCCAAAAAAGTACGGCTTGTTCCGGGGACAAATACGATCAATCTGTCGGACAGCGACAAATGCCGGGGCTATTTTCATTGATCATGTGGTTACCGGCTGACCTGCGGCAACGGTCGATCGTCCATGTTAACTGCCTCTCCTCCTTTTTCTCCACATACAACTTGCTTCATTCACATTTTGCAATGAATTTACCCGGCTTTAATGATTAAATTCAGGCAGGCAAAAGTTCTGCTTTGTGTTCTTGCAGCATTTTTTTCATTTTATTAAAAAAGGCAAACTATGAAATTAATTACGCTTGTTATGGTCGCTGCGGTAACGACCGCTGTTGCGGGATGCAGTTTTTTTGAAAAAAAGGCCACTTCCGGAACCGTTGCCGCGACATCAGCGGCTCCCGGCAGTTCAGCGACTGCGGTTCAGGCGACCGGCGCGGGTAACCTGGAAGTGTATGTGGGTTCGACTGCCAAGCCTAAAGCGACCAAGGGCAAGTCAGCCAAAACCATTCCACTGCAGGTTGGAGACCAGACCTACCAGGGGGTGGGCCCGATTCTCACCCGTTCCGATATCAAGAATGTCTTCGTGACCAAGGCTGGTGATCGTCCCGCGTTGGGGCTGCGCGTCACGCCGGAAGGCGCCCGTAAGCTGAATGCCGAGATTTCCGGCAAAGCCATCAAGGGAAAAATGGTTTTGGCCAGCCTGAACGATTCCATTTTTTCGACAACGATTGCTTCGCCTGGCGCCGTGGATGACGGCGTGTTGCTGATGCCCATGGCCACGCTGAACAATGCCAAGACAGCGGCTGACATTATTCGCGGTACAAAATAATACCGCCCGGGTCTTCGTTTTGTTGTGCCGGTTGCGTTGCTTGCAGTATTCACTCTGAACATTGTTAACAATTGAGCGTTGTTTTTTCTCTGAATCTGTTGTAACGTAAACGGACGACTTTATGCGAAGTTGTTCTCAAATTAGTTTTAATTAGGAAATACTATGAAATTATCCAGAAAAGTTGCGTTGATTGTGCTTCCTCTGGCTGCAGTTCTGGCCGGATGTAACTCAATGAAGACTGGTACCGAGAGCAATCCCGGCACCACTGCACAGACCCCTGCTGCAAAAGGTACTGCAGTAGACGTGTTCCTGGCTTCTGACAAAGTCATCAAAAGTTATCGTCCTGTTAAGCTGAGTGAGAAACAGACCATTTATGTCAGCAAAACACCGATCATTACTCGTGCCAATCTGACGAGTGTTGACCGTGTCCGCGACAGTCAAGGCCGCTCTTTTGTCAAACTGTCCCTCAATCCCGCCGGTGTCTCCGCTTTGAATGCAGCGCCCAAGGAGCAGGGCTATGCGACAACTGTAGGTGGTCAGTTGGCGTCCCTCACAGGTATTCGCCAGAACAACGATTTCCTCTTCATGGTCCGGGATGATCAGGTTGCCGGATCCGTTGTCGAGGCCATCGCGCCAAAAACAGCAGCCAAATAATAACGGCTGCCTGCATTGCCACGTACCTTGTAAGTGGCAATACGAGCCTCGCTTTGCGGCGAGGCTTTTTTACGACCTTTGATATTGTCATGTATAAGTCGTATTCTATGCTACCCGATGTTCAATAAAAGGTGCACAATGCTGTCGTTATTTCCAGTCCGATTTCTGGCATTTTTTCTCGTCATTCTTGGCGCTGTTGTTTACCTGATCCTTGGCATCACTGTTGCCCCGGCGTGGTATGTAGCCGCGCTTGTTTGTCTCTTACTGACACTGGTCGGCATTCATGACCTTGTTCAGTCTCGCCATTCGGTCAAACGCAATTATCCGGTTATCGGCAACCTGCGGTTTCTGTTGGAATTCATTCGGCCGGAATTGCGCCAGTACTTCATTGAAAGCGACACCGATAGGCTGCCTTTTTCGCGCGCCCAGCGCTCTATTGTCTATCAGCGGGCCAAGCAGCAAATTGACAAGCGGCCCTTTGGTACGATCGAAAATGTCTATAGCGACGATTACGAATGGGTCAATCATTCCATGATGCCCAGCCATATTCCTGACCGCAATTTCCGGATTACTGTGGGGCAAGGGCAGTGCAGGCAGCCCTATGACATTTCGGTGTTCAATATTTCGGCAATGAGTTTCGGCGCGCTATCTGCCAATGCCATCCGCTCGCTTAACCGCGGGGCCAAGGCCGGAGGGTTCGCTCACGACACAGGTGAAGGCGGGATTAGCAGCTATCACCTGGAAGCCGGCGGTGATCTGATCTGGAACATTGGGTCCGGTTACTTTGGCTGCAGGGACGAAAACGGACATTTTTCCGATAGCGCATTTGCCCAGAAAGCGACCTTGCCCAATGTGAAAATGATTGAAATCAAGTTGTCGCAGGGCGCCAAACCGGGGCATGGCGGCATCCTGCCGGGTGCCAAAGTCACAGCCGAAATAGCGCAGGTGCGTGGCGTCACGCCAGGCGTCGATTGCGACTCGCCTGCGGCGCATTCGGCGTTCAGCACGCCGGTCGAACTGTTGCAATTTGTCCAGCGCTTGCGCACGCTGTCGGGCGGCAAGCCCGTCGGCTTCAAGCTGTGTATCGGTCATCCCTGGGAGTGGTTTGGCATTGTCAAGGCCATGCTGGAAACCGGCATCACGCCGGACTTTATTGTAGTGGACGGCTCCGAAGGCGGAACCGGGGCGGCGCCCGTGGAGTTCGTCGATCATATGGGCGTGCCGCTTAAAGAAGCGTTGCGGTTGGTGCACAATGCTCTGGTGGGTGCCGGTTTGCGCGAACGCGTCAAGATTGGCGCATCCGGAAAAATTATTTCTGCCTTTGATATGCTCAGAACACTGGCGCTGGGCGCTGACTGGTGCAACAGCGCGCGTGGTTTTATGTTTGCTGTAGGTTGTATTCAGGCGCAAGCCTGTCATACCGGCAAGTGTCCTTCCGGCGTGGCTACCCAGGATCCATCGCGACAGCGCGCCATTGTTGTGACGGACAAGGCGGACCGGGTGACCCATTTTCATCGCAATTCGGTGCACGCCCTGGCTGAGCTGCTGCAAGCAGCCGGGTTGACCCATCCCGAACAATTGCGGGCGCATCATGTGGTGCGGCGCATATCCAGTTCTGAGGTCAAAGTACTATCGGCGATTTATCCGGAGCTGGAAAAGGGAGATTTGCTCAAAGGAAATTATCGCCTGAAAATTTTTGAAATATGCTGGCCGCTAGCTCAGGCGCATTCTTTTCAGCCTGCGCGTTCCATTGATCTGGTCGCCAGCGAAGTCAATACCGGTTATCAGATCAGTGAAAAGCCGGCGGAAAAGGACGCCCCGTTCGATAAGCCGCTGCAGCCGCTTTAAATTGCTTGCGACCAAGTCCAGTGCATCCTGGCGTCTGTGGTGCAAGGCGAACACGTCATCGCGTGCACCTTGCTGGCGCTGAGTTTTGCCATCCGGGCTGTCAGCACAAGGCGGCTTCAGCAGCTTATTGTGCAGCGGGTGCCTCAGGTTTGGCTGGTGTCTCTGGCGCTGCAGGGGCAGCTGGCGCCGACGATGCTGCCTGTGCCAGTTTGTCGCAGTTTGCCGTGAAATCCTTGATGAAGCGATTTTTTTCTACGATCTTCTCCTTGGGAGTAGACCACAACAGCTCGACAAACTCGATAAATGAAGAGACACGTTCGTCAGGGATGGCGGTGTTGTTGCTGACGGCTTCGTTGGCTTCGTCCTGCGTCTTGCCATTCACGCGCATGTCATAAAGCTCTGCAATGATTTTACTGGCATCGATGCAGGTAAGCGTGACGGGCGCACTATCATTGCTGGCATCTTCACCTTGCGCATTCTGATAGGGATCTTCCTGCTTTGGCGGAGGGACCGGCGCAGGAGGAGGCTGACGCAGTTCTGACTGCTGGGGAAGTTCGACATCGTCATCATTGAAAAGTGTTGTCTCAATAATTTTCCACGCACCAAATGCAATGGCTGCCGCAACCAGCAGCAAAATGAGCAACTTTATGAACGATTTCATGTATATCCTTACGCTTGCGAACGGGGTACGAACCGCCGTTCCTGACTATGACGAATCAATATACTATAACTTATTTGCGGCGGTCAGAAAATTCAGTAACCGATAAACATATTTACGAAATCATACGGTCGCCCTACAGTGCCCAGCTGGGTGTTGGAATTGTCACAAATTGCCTGTTTCAAAAAAAATACGGAGTTGACGGCATTGTGTCGGAGGTCGTGTTGCGGGGTTTGCAGCGGCCTTTTTAGGGTGTTTTCGGCACTTGCGGTTGCCGCAAGCCGATCGCTGCCGCTATGGGCCACAGTCAGGGCTGGGAACGCGCCCTGAATGCCAAGGGCCTCAAAAGGCGTAGATGGCGCAAATGACGTGAAGCGCATGAAGGACGTGGGCGCAATTGCGTCTGATCGCCTAACGGCCTGCCAGCAATTGCGGGCAGCGATGGTCCTGAAAGTCTCCTTCAGCCGACGCCCCCGGGCGGTGGGTTGCAAAAAGCAGAAAGTGCTGTTCAGACAGCGGATACAGGGCCAGACTCACATTGGCCATGTCCTGCCGCGCGTGCGCCAGTGAGGCGATGGTCAATGCGATGGCGCCATGCTGCTCAAGCTCGTTCAGCGACAGGGTTCGCGCCTGGTACGCATGGCCATTGATGCCTCCCGGCACCGGCTGCCACCGGGAATCGAGCTGCGATTGCAAGGCAAGCAGGCGCTCACGTAGGGCAGGGCGGATACAGGAGATGTGGATATGCAGATGATTCTGGCTGCGACCCGATTGTGAATTGACGGTAAACGAATAGTCTTGCTCTGCGATGGCACTGCCCAGTAATCGATCCATATAGTGGCGGGCGTGCCAGGCTTGTGCAAAATACGGCGTGCGGCTTGCGCTCAGCAGCGCAGGATCTTCCAGACCCGTCACGTGCCGGGTGGGCATATGCAAATACTGCAGGGGTCCGTTTTTATCCTTGAAGATGACGTAGCCGTTGTCCATATCGACCTTAATACACGGCAGCGGCGGATTCTGGCCGGCCAGCTGACTGGGAACGCATTGATCATGCACAAAATGCCAGAGTATGTCGCCGCGTGCCACCGGTTTGCTAGGCACTGCCGCCTTTGGTTCGGGAATCGCAGATGTATTGCATGCCGCCAGCAGGCTGACGGCAATAAGCATAGCGGCGGCAAGCCCGCAGCGGGACCGGACAGACATATTCACTCCTTGTTCAGTGTGCTTGCCAATTACTCCATAGGCTCGCGCATTTCAGTAATGTACGAATGGTCGGAGCGCATGACGACAAATACGAAAATGGCATTGGCGATGCCAAGAAAAAGAACGATCAGCGGGACGGTACTGAAGGCAATCAGCAGCCCGGTAATGACCGAGCTGGCTACCAGGAAAATGGCATTCATGATATTGTTGGCAGCAATCACACGCGAGGAATGAGTTTTTGGTGTCTTTTGTTGGATCAGGACATAAAGCGGCACGCTGTACAGCCCGGCCGACATGCTCAGCAGGAATAGCCCGGCGAGCAACAGCCAGTTTGCGGGAAGCCTGACAAATTCGTGTAGCGCCAGCAGATGCGTGGCATTCAAATCATGGGCCAGAAAGTACAACGCAATGGAAAAAACGGTCATGCCGGCGGCGCCCACGGGGACAAGCTTGAGTACATTGAGCCCTTTCTTGCCGATCCAGCCGCAAAGGACAGAGCCAAACCCCACGCCGATGGAAAATACGCCCAGAAGCAAGGTGGCAACCTGTTCGTCGCCACGCAGGATTTCCTTGGCAAAGACGGGGAATATATTCAGATACACCGCGCCAAAAAACCACATCCAGCTGATCAGCAGAATGCTTTTGAAAACATGTCGATCATGAAAGGCGTACTTGATATTTTCTATCGTACCGCCGATCGGATTCCAGTCCAATTTCAGGTCGGGGGACGACATGGGGGTGGGAGGAACTAGCCCTGAACAGAGTCTGCCCGTGACCGCAATCAATACGCAAATGGCGGCCACATAATGATAGCCGAAGCCTTCTATGCCGGCCAAGAATCCGCCAGCCATATTGCCCAGCAGTATCGCGACAAAGGTGCCCATTTCGACCCAGCCGTTGCTGCTGACCAGTGTTGTGCCGTGAAAGACCTGGGGCAGATAGGCAAACTTGACCGGCCCGAAAACGGTCGAATGGATGCCCATCAGCAACACGCATAGCAGCAGGATGTACACTTGCTGGTAAATGAGTGCGAACGCGGCCAGTCCCATGATTCCGATTTCAGCGGTTTTGATCCAGCGCATGAAACGCGCTTTCTCGAATTTGTCTGACATTTGCCCGCTCACTGCGGACAGCAGCAAAAACGGGATAATGAACATGCCATTGATCACGACGCCGGCCATCTCCGGCGGCAACCAGCTGACCGAAACATGATACGTAAGCATGATTGTGACCGCGAACTTGAACAGATTGTCGTTCGCCGCGCCCGATATCTGTGTCCAGAAATAAGGGGCAAAGCGCCGTTGCAGCATGATATGGGTCGCATCGTCAGATGCTGCACCGTCTTTGGCAGTGTCGTGGGGGGAGAGATTTGTCATGGAAAATATATGTTACAGCTGCGCAATCAGCCGGACAGAAACAACAGTCGCAACATTAAACCAAATTACAGCTTCGTGGTTAAGGAATAGCGGTTTAGTTAAAATGTATCACTGGATCTGTCAGATTTTCGTCATTCTGTCAACACAATCGGCTACACTCTGAACACCAAAAACACGTTTGCGAGTGGCGATATGCAACGGTTCCTGTCGACATTGATATTAGCAATTTGCGCGCCGGCGTATGCCATGGGTTGGGCTGCGCCCGAACCGGCTCCTGTCAAGAGCAGTGACACTTTAGCCGGCGGTGCCGATCGCTGTGAAGTCGTGCTGGACGCTTTCAACAAGGCCGAGCTTGACGGGCAGATCGATACAGCGCAATTGACAGACATCGTGCGCTCGCTGACGTCCCGCCAACAGCTGCCCGCCTATTTTGTGACTAAAAAGCAGGCCCGGCAGGCGGGGTGGTCGCCAGGGCGTTATTATTCCGATATCCAAGCATAGCGCGGTAAATCTATTGGCGGTGATCACTTTGGCAATTATGAGCGTCGCCTGCCCCGGGGGCAATGGAGAGAGGCTGATCTGGACTACCGCGGGAAAAAGCGCAACGCCAAACGGCTGGTCTTCGCCCGGGCCGGCCAGCAGTACGTGACCGTGGATCATTATGAGACATTTCACAAGGTGCCAGCATGTCGATGAGAACCTCGAAACGCAGGAGAATGAAGGCTGTACGCCGCCCCCCCGCGCCGCTCAAGACCTGCGAACTAACGCATATTCATTCGATTGATGATGTTTATGATCAATTGCAAATAGCGCTGCATCTGCCCCAGTATTTCGGTCGCAATCTTGATGCACTATACGATAGCCTGAGCGCGGATGTAAAGGGCCCTTACCGGATTGTCTGGCACGGCCATGCCAGAAGCGCGATTGAGCTGGGTGAACTGTATTATGAAGGATTGCTGGATATTTTCAGGGCGGTGGCCGGCGAGCGTGACGACGTG
This sequence comes from Advenella sp., assembly GCF_052108595.1. Classification (NCBI taxonomy): domain Bacteria; kingdom Pseudomonadati; phylum Pseudomonadota; class Betaproteobacteria; order Burkholderiales; family Alcaligenaceae; genus Advenella; species Advenella sp. The sequence continues at coordinate 1,310 of NZ_JBQEAU010000076.1, read as the reverse complement.
CAGCTTGAGCTCGATTGAGTGGACAAGCCCAACAGGATACAAGGCTAATCTGCTTATGGCTGACCAGGTGCGGTGATCTGCCAGCACGTATGCGGCTTGTGGTATCTCGGCCTGGGCAAGCGCAAGGTAGAGCGTGTTCCGTCTGATTGGCTGCCCTGCGCTGGAGTCTGGATTGTGCAGATGGGCCTTGCCCGGCGCTCCTTTTCATCGATCGTATGGCAGAAAAAAACCGGCCATGGGCAGGCTCATGAGCCGGTTTTCTGTTTGTAAGCGCTACTTACACAGCATGCCGTTTCAGATTGCGATTTCGCGTTCTGCTGCTCCCGGGGTCAGCATGGCTTTGTCCGCCGCGGCAGTAAACAGCACATCGGTGGAGGAATTGAGCGCAGTTTCACTGGAGTCCTGCACGACGCTGATGATGAAGCCGACCGTTACCACCTGTGCGGCCAGGTCATTGTTGATGCCAAACAGGCTGCAGGCCATTGGAATCAACAGCAGCGAACCACCGGGTACGCCCGAGGCACCGCAGGCGCCGACTGTTGCCAGCAAGCTCAGCAACAATGCGGTCGGAATATCAATCTGAATGTTCAATGTATGAACGGCAGCCAATGTCAGAACCGTGATGGTCACGGCCGCCCCGGCCATATTGATGGTTGCGCCCAGCGGGATAGACACCGAGTACGTATCTTCGTGCAGGCCCAGTTTTTTGCACAGAAGCAGATTAACCGGAATATTGGCGGCTGAGCTGCGCGTAAAAAATGCCGTGACGCCACTTTCGGCCAGGCACCGGAATACCAGCGGATAGGGGTTGCGGCGAAGCTTGAAATATACAAGGAGCGGGTTGATGACCAGCGCGACAAAAAGCATGCAGCTGACCAGAACCAGCAATAGCCGACCATAGACCATGAGTTCGCCCAGGCCGGTTGTTGCCACGGTAACTGCGATCAGACTGAAAATGCCCAATGGCGCCAGGCGGATTACCCAGCGCACGACCTTGGTCACGGCCTGCGCTGCGTCGCTCAAGATAGCCTTGGTGGCGACGCCAGCGTGACGCAGACCGATGCCCAGCAAAATGGCCCAGCTCAGGATGCCGATATAATTGGCTGTCAGGATGGCATTGACTGGGTTATCGATCACGTTGAGCACCAGCGATCGCAATACTTCTACAATGCCTGTCGGGGCGCTTTGCGTGACCTGGCTGGTCACCAGCGTAAGCGTAGTCGGAAAGGCAAAGCTGGCCACAACCGCAACCAATGCTGCCGAAAACGTACCCAGCACGTACAACAATAAAATGGGTTTGATATATACTT
>NZ_JBQEAU010000075.1:21033-22767 GCF_052108595.1 Advenella sp. | reverse complement strand
GGCCTGCCGGTACTGCGCAGATCAGGTTTTCAATACGAATGCCCCACTGACCCGGACGATACAGGCCGGGCTCATCTGAGGTAATCATGCCGGCTTTCATCTCGGTGTCGGGAAAACGGTAGGCGCGATGCGAGATCATTTGTGGCCCCTCATGCACATTCATAAAGTACCCGACTCCATGCCCGGTCCCGTGACCGAAATCCAGCAACTGGGCCCACAAAGGTGCACGCGCCAGCGTATCGAGCAAAGGAGCAGGATAGTCTTCCGGAAAATCGGCTGCTGCCAGCCCGATCATACCCTTGAGCACCAGCGTAAAATCGCGGCGATGATGAGCGCCAATATTACCGACGGGCACCACCCGCGTGATATCAGTGGTCCCGTTCAGGTACTGCCCGCCTGAATCGATCAACAACAGGCCATCGCCTTCAATGACGGAATACGACTCGGGCGTTGCCATGTAATGCGGCATGGCGCCGTTGGCATTGAAACCGGCGATGGTGGAAAAGCTGGGCGACACAAAATGAGGCTGGCGAGCACGGGCCGCGGTGATCTCTTCATCAATCGTCAACTCGGTCACTGGCTCGCCGTTTTCCATGGCCGCCTCGAACCAGGCGAAAAATTCACACAGTGCCGCGCCATCCTGTTCCATGGCCTGCCTGACGTTCACAATTTCGGCCTGATTTTTAACGGACTTGAAGCGTTGCGAGGGATTGAGTCTTTCGATCAATGATACCGAACGGGCATGGGCAAGCAGCCCCACCGTTGTACGGGCCGGATCAACCAGTAGTGCCTCGTGAGGTAGTGCCGTTAATGCGCCTTGAATATCCTCATACCCTTCTACAGTGACGCCATCGGCTGCGAGTCGGGCGATCAGTTCGGGTTCCATTTTTGTCTTGTCGACGAAAAGAACAGCACTGTCTGGTCCGATCAACAAATGCGACAGGAAGACCGGGTTGTAGGAAACGTCGGAACCACGCAGATTCAATACCCAGGCTATATCGTCCAGCGCGCTGATCAAATGCCATTGCGCGCCGGCCTGGGCCATGGCCTGGCGCACCGCCTGCAAATTCTGCTGGCGGCTGCGTGTGGCAAAGGGCGCACTATGTTCAACAACAGGTGCTGCCGGCAAGCCCGGCCTGTCAGGCCAGATTGCCGCCAGCAAATCGCTATCGGTTTTCAATATGCTGTCGCTGCGTGTCAGTGCCTGACGCAATTCCTGCGCCGCTTTCAGGCTGAGCACATGACCGTCCACGCCAACGACCTGCCTGTTTGCAAGGCGCGCCTCCAACCACGCATTGACACTGGGCACATCAGCCTGGCCCTGTTTCATCAGCGTCATGCCACTATCGCATAGCTGTTTTTCCGCCTGCTCCCAATAGCGGGAGTCCACCCAGAGCCCGGCAAAATCGCTGGTGACAACGATGGTACCGACAGAACCGGTGAAGCCGCTGAGCCAGCGTCGTCCCTGCCAGTACTCCGGAAGATATTCCGACTGGTGGGGATCTGCCGACAGAATAAGGTAGGCATCAATATGCTGGGCGGCCATCGCGATACGCAATTGCTGCAGGCGTTCAGAAGCGGTTGACATAGTAAACAGAAACTCCGGGAAACAATCATCTATGCATCACCGCAACAGGCATCACAGTGGTGCGCAAACATTTACAATACACCATCACCGCAAAAAAAACATGCGGTCGGCCCAGATACATTCCAACACGTTGCCCTATGACTACC
>NZ_JBQEAU010000075.1:0-21023 GCF_052108595.1 Advenella sp. | reverse complement strand
TGATTCGTGGCGCCGCCATCAGCGGTTTTATCGGCGTGGCCGCCGGTGCTTTCGGTGCCCATGGCCTGAAAAACCACGTGGATCCGATGCTGCTGCCCATCTGGCACACCGCCGTGCTCTACCAACTCATCCATACGCTGGCACTGTTGATGCTGGTGGGCCTGGCTGCTCATGTGAACCGGCATGCGCTACGCTGGACCAGCCGCCTATTTGCAGCGGGTATTTTGATATTCAGCGGCAGTCTGTATATTCTGGTATTGAGCAATGTGAAATGGCTGGGCGCCATCACCCCGATCGGCGGCCTGTGTTTTCTGGCAGGTTGGCTATGCCTGGCATTATCGGCCGGTAAAACAGACAGCAAATAACCGTCCTGGCTTATATCAGGGACCAAGCGGCTGATCGGGTCAGCGCCATGGGCCCGAATATGATCATGTCCGGGCCGTATCAGGCGTAGCCCGCCACCAGCCAGCACAGCCGCGACCAACAGTCCTGGTTGCATGGTGCGGCCCGTTCTGCCGGAATTAACCAGGCACGACCCTGTGCGCCGGGCTTCTTAAAGCCAATGCAGCAATGCCGGTTGCGACAAGATTGGCGATGGTGCTGGTCAAAATAGGTACGGTATAGCTGTTGCTTGCATCGAAGATAAAGCCGGCCGCAGCAGGACCAATGAGCGTGCCAATCGCAACGCTGGTATAAAGAATGCCGATAATGCTGCCCACATGACGTCCGCCAAAGTGATCCATGACAACCGCAGGCAATATTGCCACCCATCCCCCGTAAAAGATACCGAATATCAATGCGAAAGCGGCAAGCGACCAAAAGCTTGTCGCAATAGCCCAGATCGCAAGCGCCAATGCCATGCCTGCAAACATCATCAGAAGAAAAACCTGTCGACCGATCCGATCCGCAAGACCGGCCAGAAAGAACCGGCCGAGCGTGCTGCCAACCCCAATAGCGCCAAGAAGCAATACAGCGGCAGAATGATCAATACCATGATCCAGGGCATATGGGACCAGGTGAACAAACGGGACGAATACACCAAATGAACAGATCAGGCATGCGAAATATAGTCCAATGAATTGCCGCGACCGTATCGCCTGCCCTGCCGAAACGCCAGCGACAATGGCCACGGGATGACCGCTTGTCAGTGCCGTCCCATCCGGTCCGGTTCCCTTGCTGCGAGGATCATTGACAATGAAACACGCCATCCCGATGCCTATCGAAGTGACGATCGCGGCAAGCACCAAATAAGCGCCGCGCCATCCCAGAATATCGATCAGCCAGGATGCAAGCGGCGGCATCACCAGTGTCCCCACGCCAATACCACTGACCGCAATGCCTGAAGCAAAACCGCGACGCTTCAGAAACCAGCGCTGCACGGCGCCGATGACTGGCACATAAGCGCATCCGACACCCAGACCGATACCCAGCCCATACGCCAGATAAACCTCGACAATGGTGCGCGCAACGCTGGCCAGCGCCAGCCCTGCACCCACCAGCAACATGCCAAGTATGGCCAGGCTGCGTGCGCCCCAGCGGTCTGCGAGCGGTCCACTGACAACACCCAGGGCAAAGTAGAGAAACCCGGCCAGCGAAAAGACAAGTGAGACAGCGCCACGGGACGCACCAAAATCATGCTGTAATGACGGCACAAATGCACTGAACGTATAGGCGCTGCCAAAACCAACAAAGGTGACTGCAAACGCAGCAGCGACAACCACCCAGCCGTAAAACCACTGACATTTCATCGTTTTCTGATTCATCTTATGCCACCGGATGTCGATGATGCCAGTCTGTGATGCTTTGAAACGCCGCAGCAGCACGAACCAGAATGGTTTCCTCCAGATGTCCGGCAACCAGCTGAATGCCTATCGGCATGCCCGACTGCGTAAAACCCGCAGGCATGGTCAGCGTCGGATGACCGGACATATCGAACGGACAGGTGTAGCGCTGTAGCATCGCGACCAGGCCGGGTTGTTCGCCCAGGGTGTTGATCTGGGCAAGCGTCAAGGGTGCGAACGGTTGGGCTGGCGTCAGAAGTACATCGATCGAGTCAAACAGATGCGTGACACGGCCACGAAATGCCATCCGCCTGAGCAGGATTTGCTGATACTCTGATGCCGACAGTGCAAGCCCGGCTTCAATGACCGAGGCCAGAATACTGCCATACGCTTGCTTGCGTGCCGAGTACATTGCTTTGTGCGCAACGGCGGCCTCGATCGCACAATTGGGCACCCAGTCAGCAACAATCTGCGCGACATCAGGAAAGCGGATTGGGATAATGTGTGCGCCCAGTTCTGCAAATATCTGGGTTGCCTCGGCAAGCGCAGCCTGAGTAACGGCGTCGACGCCCTCTCTGTTCCAGGCACTATCAACACCAAGGCGCAGGCCGCGCAGGTCGCCGCCGGTAGCGACAAGATAATCGGGCACCGGCGCGAGCAGGGCCGTTGGGTCCTTGGGATCGCTACCGGCAATCACTCCAAGCAATATACCGGCATCCACCGCGCTGCGCGCCATCGTCCCTACGTGGTCCAGCGAAGCTGCCAATTCAATCACGCCGTGACGACTGACCCGGCCCCAGGTTGGTTTCAGGCCAGTCACGCCGTTAGCCGCAGCGGGCCAGCGAATAGAGCCGCCGGTGTCTGATGCGAGTGAGCCGTATCCCAGGCCGGCCGCTATTGCCACACCGGAGCCGCTGGAGGAAATGCCGGGCCAATAACGGGCATTCCACGGGTTTCGCGGTGGCGTGATCGATCGATGATGGTCCGAATACGCGCCTTCAGTCAGTTGCGATTTACCCAGCAGAACCGCGCCGGCTTCTTTCAAACGCTGCACCACCGTCGCGTCTTCGGCAGCCACCGGATACATGCCGGCCTTCATCCCCGCCCCCGTAGGAAAGCCCTGAATCTGGCAAAGGTCCTTAACTACGATCGGCACCCCATGCAGCGGCCCGCGAACATGTCCTGCCGAAATCTCTGCGTCGGCCGCCGCTGCCTGCTCCAGGGCAGTCTCCGCCATGACCAGCGCATAGCTGCATAACTGGCCGTCGAGCCGGGCAATGCGGTCCAACAGCAATTGCGTTACTTCTCGCGAACAGACCTCCCGGTTGCGGATGAGCGTTGCAGTTTGCTCTAGTCCTAAATAATGCACAGCGGTCGTTTTGGCGGTCAATTCACTTCCCCAAGGAGATATTAAAAAGTAGTTTAGTTTTTAAATATAAAAAAACATGCCAGGACAATCATCTGTCGATGCTATTTATTGCTAATATACTCGTTAGTTGCCGCCACAAACAAACCATATTATTTATCAATTTACTTTAGATAATCTAAAATGAATTATCGCCAACTTCCACCCTTGAATGCCCTGCGTGCGTTCGAATGTGCTGCGCGCCATCTGTCGGTAAAGATTGCAGCCGAAGAGCTGTGCGTCACATCGGGCGCGGTCAGTCAAATGATCAAGCTGCTGGAAGAACATCTGGGCGTAAAGCTTTTTAAGCGGATGAACCGGCGCATTCTACTGACCCAGGCCGGACAAGACTATCTGCCGGTCATCCGCAATGCTTTTCGTCAGATTGCCGAAGCATCAAGACACGCCACCATGTCCGCAAGCGCCGGCATCCTGACTTTGAGCGTTACGCCGTTTTTTGCCTCGGCCTGGTTGATTCCACGACTCAATTCATTTGGCCAGGCTCACCCCGATATCGATCTTCAGGTGCTCACTGGCAACGCACTTGTGGATTTTTCCCATGACAATGTTGATATCGCGGTGCGCCACGGTGTCGGACGATACCCTGGCCTACGAAGCCACCATCTTGTCTCGGTCCAAATGGTGCCGGTTGCCGCTCCGTCCTTGGTGGCACGGCTCGGTATGCCAGCGTCGGCCGCCGACCTGCTGGCATGGCCCAAGATAAACGACGCCGATCGTCAGGGCTGGCGTCTGTGGTTTCAGGTCCAAGGGGTTGAACATATCGAGCCGGCACGAGGCACCGCGGTTGACAATACAGGCCTGCTGCTCAACGCAGTTATCGCAGGTCACGGAGCCGGCTTGCTTCCTGCCGCGATGGTAGCGCCTGACGTTGAACAGGGCCGGCTTGTCCAGTTGGCAAGGCCGACGCATATGGAAACGTTTGCCTATTATCTGGTCTATCCGCAAATGCATGACGACAATCCTAAAATAGCTGCATTCAGGGACTGGATTCTGGGTGAAGCGTTAACTTAACCTGATGATCAGGTTTGCATAAAAAAAGTGCCGGCGAATGCGTCGATGGCAATACGGCTAGCCAGTTTCGCGACACGGCTGAACCAGCCCGGCGCAAGGGCGCGCGCTATGCGGCATGAGGCGCACAGTCAACGCCCAGAATGCCAGAGCCACCCCACTCATGCCTGCTCCCAACAAACATACGCCCTGCCAGCCGAACGCCGCATAAGCGGCGGTCGAGGCAATGGCGCCCAGACCGCTGCCGACTGAATAAAAAAGCATATAACACCCTACCAGGCGGCTATGCGCCTGCACTTGTGTGTTGAAAAGCATGCTTTGGTTCGTCACATGAATGGCCTGTCCACCCAGATCCAAGGCAATGATGCCAAGTATCAGCCACCAAAGGGAGTGTGATACCAACGACAGCGGCAACCACGACACGAGTAGCAGCATCAGCGCCAGACCACTGGTCCTTTGACCAAACCCCTGGTCCGCCCAGTGTCCTGCGCGTGCGGCGCCTAAGGCACCCACTACGCCCACCAGCCCGAATGCGCCGATAGCGGTATGCGACAAGGAGTATGGTGGCGCACTTAAGGGCAGGACCAGCGCACTCCAGAAGACGCTGAAAGCGGCAAACATCAGTAATGCGATCACCCCGCGAATCTGCAGCACCCGCTCCTGGCGCAACAGCGTAATCATCGATAGCATCAGTTGCCCATAGGACAGCCGCCGCGCAGGTGCCGCTTGCACCGGCAGCGCTCGCAGCAGCATCAGTCCCAGCACAAGCATCAGCAGGGCCGAAACAAAATACACCCCGCGCCAACTTGCAAGATCAGCGACCACCCCGGCCAGCACCCGTGCCGACAGCAACCCGATGACCACGCCGCTCTGGGTTGCACCGACCACGCGGCCCCGCTCCGCTGGCGCTGCTGCCGTGGCGGCGTAAGCGATCAATCCTTGCGTCATCGCCGTGCCCAGCAAACCGACCATCAACATGCCAAACATCAATGCCGCGGAAGATCTTGCCAGGCTAACACCAAGCAGCGCGGCAAACAGCGCTACCAACTGGATCAGCACCAGACGGCGCCGATCTATTTGATCGCCCAAAGGCACCAACAGCAATAAAGCCAGCGCACAACCGATCTGAGTAAACGTGATAACGCCGCCGACAGCCGCATGACTAATGGAGAAGTCGGCTGCCAATGCGTCCAGTAGCGGCTGGGCGTAATAGACGTTAGCCACACTCAGGCCACTGGCGCCAGCAAACAGGACGACCAGCGCACGCGGCATTCGGCGCGCCTGCTGGTAGCCGTTTACCTCTTGATCAGCATGCATAAACTTTCCTCAATCAATCTGGTTTCAAATAAAGACCGGTTTGATTGTAGAGCAACTGGTATTAAAATAATACTGATTTGATTTTTTTCCCGACAATTCAGGTGACAGATAAGGAGCCAGCATGACCCGGCATAAAGAAAAACAGGACGATACCTGCCCTGTGGCACGTTCAGTCAATCTGGTTGGCGACCGCTGGTCATTGCTGTTGGTGCGGGACGCCTTCGATGGCACGCGCCGATTCAGCGATTTTCAACGCGGTCTGGGGATTGCTCGCAGTATTCTGGCCGATCGCCTGCGCAATCTGGTCGAAGCCGGCATTTTTGAGGTGCGACCGGCATCCGATGGCACCGCCTATCAGGAATACGTTCTCACTCCCAAGGGCGAGATGCTTTTTCCGGTCGTGGTGGCACTTCGACAGTGGGGAGAACGGCACTTGTTTGCACCCGAAGAGGCGCATTCACAACTTATCGATATTGAGTCGGAGAAGCCATTGCGTTTGATGCAACCCGTCACTCAGGATGATCACATCGTCCCTGCAAGTGCAACGCGTGTCATCAAGGTTGCGCGATGAGCGTCACTCAGCGGTAATACGTAGCGGAGAATACGCAGCATTTCGGCAATGGTGGGCGAGCCCGAGCCAGGGGCTGTCATTTTTGTTCTGGCATGGCATACGTCTTAGCCATAAGCGCGCCCGGACGCGTGTCATGTTTTTTTTTCAGCAAACAAAAAGCGCCCCGCATTGAAGACACAGGCACGTGCGATAAGGCAGTGAATGAGTAGACAGTGCGTGGCGCTTGTTCGACAGACTGAAGCTGATCAAGCCAATGCAGAAATATCCAGTTTTGCCTTGGTTTTTTCCTGTACTTCTTCGATGGTAACGTCAGGGGCAAGCTCGGTAACCTTCAAGCCATTTTCCGTTACTTCCATGACGCACAGATCGGTAATGATCACATCGACAACACCCACACCCGTCAATGGCAGGTTGCATTCGGGTAACAGTTTGATGTCGGTCGTGCCGTCTTTTTTACGGGCGATATGTTCCATCAGCACAATGACACGGCCCACGCCGGCCACCAGATCCATCGCGCCGCCCATACCCTTGACCATCTTGCCAGGAATCATCCAGTTAGCCAGATCGCCCTTTTCGGATACTTGCATGGCACCCAGTATGGCCAGATTTATTTTGCCGCCGCGAATCATGGCAAATGAATCGGCGGACGAGAAAATGGACGAACCGGGCAGCGTTGTAACGGTCTGCTTGCCGGCATTGATCATGTCAGGATCAATTTCCTCTTCTGTAGGAAAAGGGCCGATACCGAGCAGGCCATTTTCCGATTGCAACCACACTTCCACACCTGGCGGTACGTGGTTGGCCACCAATGTAGGCAAGCCAATACCCAGATTCACATAGAATCCATCCTGCAGTTCTTTTGCTGCACGCGCAGCCATTTGATCGCGATTCCAAGCCATGTTTATTCTCCTTTGGACGGACGTGTGGTGCGTTGTTCAATCCGTTTCTCAGGATTTTCGTTCAAGACGATGCGCTGCACGTAAATGCCGGGAAGATGAATCTGATCAGGGTCCAGTTCGCCCACTTCAACGATTTTTTCCACTTCGGCCACGGTGATTTTGCCGGCCATCGCAACGTTGGGATTGAAGTTGCGCGCTGTCTTGCGGAAAATCAGATTACCACTGCGATCTGCAATATAGGCCTTGACCAGTGACACGTCGGGCGCAAGCGAACGCTCCATTACATACTCGTTCCCGTCGAATTCGCGAATTTCCTTGCCATCGGCGACAATGGTGCCCACCCCGGTGCGCGTAAAGAAAGCCGGTATACCCGCGCCCCCGGCGCGCAGTTTTTCTGCCAGCGTTCCCTGGGGCGTGAATTCCAGCTCCAGCTCTCCATTCAGATACTGCCGCTCGAACTCCTTATTCTCACCCACATAGGATGCGATCATTTTCCTGACCTGTCGCGTATTGAGCAACTGACCAAGCCCGAACCCGTCAACGCCGGCATTATTGCTCACACACGTCAGGTCTTTGACGCCGGAATCTCGTAGGGCAGCAATCAACGCCTCGGGAATGCCACACAGACCAAACCCCCCAACGCCGATCATCTGCCCGTCGGCTACGATGCCTTCGAGTGCCAGATTGGCATTTGCAAATACCTTATCCATTTACTCTTCCTTTACTGATAATGAAATATGAACGACAAGCTGGTTCGCCTTTCGGCTTATCCACCAGCTTGTGATGGGGCTGCCGCAAATTGCTTTTGCAACTGCTCAAGCAGCGCTGCCGGCCATGGGCTTGACTTTCCCGACGCCAGATCACTGAGAACCACAATAGCGCGCGAACGTGCATAGACGGTGTCGGGCTCGCCTTGCTTGCGTATAAGAATATTGCAATCAAGGCTGGAGCGACCAATTCTGACAAGGCGGTGCACAATTTCGATATTGCCCGGCCAGCTCATGGGTTTGAGAAAATCACATTCCGCACGCGCCAGCACCACGCCGATGCCAGGGGCAAACAGATGGCGCAACGGACCGAAAATCTGCATGCGGGCCTCTTCAATGGCACGAAAATACACGGTATTGTTCACGTGTTGCAACATATCCATGTCGGCCCAGCGCAGGGCAAACACATGGCAGTGTTCGCCTTGCATGGAGCCGTCCTGCGAGGGCGCCGGCAATACACTATCGGGCATTAACGATCTCCTTTAATGACCTTGTTTTCACTGGAGATACTGTAGCAGATTTCTGTTACACCCACCCGGCACTGGCCGGCCTTATTGGTACTTGTCCTAGGTACGGCGGCGCGACTTGAATATCAGTTCAATACTGCTCTTTTTTCGCATCGCAGCATGAAGAGTCAAGTCCGGGCCGGCTGATCCGGGGCCGTTCATCCAGCCACTGGCTCCGGCCGCACCCCTACCTGCACCTTTACCCGCACGCCTACGCCCTTGCCCTGACCCCCTCTGCCAAACAACAGATCTCCCAGGGCAGTTCTGGAGCACGCGCTGCCGACGGCCGATTATTGCCCCGATCTACGATCACCTGACGTCTGTTCCGCCAGTCAGATCATTCTGCCGTTTCAGCGCAGTTAACAACGACTTCAGCCATAAAGAACTGCAATTGCGCCCTCATTGCAATACAATCGACATTAAATACAGAATTACACTATCTCAGGAGTTAGCGCGAATGTCAGAACGCGAATCAATGGAATATGACGTTGTCATCGTCGGAGGTGGGCCGGCCGGTCTGGCTGCGGCGATCAAATTCAAACAACTCTGTCAGGAAAAAGGACAGGATTACTCAGTCTGTGTACTTGAAAAAGGCGGCGAAATTGGCGCGCACATTCTTTCAGGTGCGGTCATGGATCCGCAGGCGCTGACCGAACTCATTCCCGACTGGAAAGAAAAAGGGGCGCCGCTGGGCGTCGAGGTAACTGAAGACCAGTTTTTGTTCCTGAACGAAACCGGACAAAAAGCCACACCAAAGTGGGCGCTGCCACCCTGTTTTCATAATGAAGGCAACTATATTGTACGCCTGGGCTATGTAACGCGCTGGCTCGGCGAACAGGCCGAAGCGCTGGGCGTTGACATCTTCCCCGGCTTTGCGGCCACCGAACTGCTGTACAACGAGGCCGGCGGTATTCGCGGCGTAGCTACCGGCGATATGGGCCTGGACCGTGACGGTAACCAGACCGCGCATTATCAGCCTGGCATGGAACTGCACGCCAAATATACCTTGTTTGCCGAAGGGTCACGCGGCCAGCTGGGACGCCAGTTGATCGAGAAATTCAAGCTTGACCAGGGCCGTGACCCGCAAAGCTATGGCATCGGCATCAAGGAAATGTGGGAAATTGATCCGGCAAAATTCAAAAAAGGCCTGGTGGTGCACACCGCTGGCTGGCCTCTGGATTCCGATACCTACGGCGGTTCTTTCCTGTATCACCTGGAAGACAATCTTGTCATGGTCGGGATGGTGGTTGGCCTGGACTACGCCAACCCCTGGCTGTCGCCCTTTGACGAATTCCAGCGTTATAAAACCCATCCAAGTATCCGGCCGTATTTTGAAAACGGCAAGCGCATCGCTTATGGCGCTCGTGCCATTACCGCCGGCGGTCTACTGTCACTGCCTAAACTGGTGTTCCCGGGCGGCGCGCTTATCGGCTGCGAAGCCGGTTTTCTGAATGCCAGCCGCATCAAGGGCAGCCATGCCGCCATCAAGACTGGATCGCTGGCAGCCGAGGCGGCCTTCGAGGCACTCACCGCAGAACGCAGCCAGGACATCCTGTCGGCTTACCCCATTGCCTTTGAACAGAGCTGGTTGTATGAAGAGCTGAACAAGGCTCGCAACTTCAAGCAGTGGTTCAAAAAAGGACGGCTGATCGCCACCCTCATGACCGGTATCGAGCAACTGATCTTCAAGGGCAAAATGCCGTGGACGATTCATCGCACCAAAGCCGATCACGAATGCCTTAAACCGGCTGCCGAGTGCGCAAAGATAGACTATCCCAAACCGGATGGAAAGCTTACCTTTGATCGGTTGACTTCGGTGTTTATTTCGAACACCAACCATGAAGAAAATGAGCCGGTGCACCTGACACTGAAAGATGCCTCGATTCCGGTTGACACCAATCTGCGCGTCTATGCCGGTCCCGAGCAGCGCTACTGCCCGGCCGGCGTCTATGAGTTCGTCAAGGATGACCAGGACCAGGATCGCCTGCAAATCAATGCGCAAAACTGTGTACACTGCAAGACCTGTGATATCAAGGACCCCACGCAGAACATCGTGTGGGTTGCACCTCAGGGCGGAGAAGGTCCCGTATATAACGGTCTGTAATTTGCGCTCTGTCTGACCAACCTGACAAGTACACTTCGACCATTGCAAATCTGTAGACCAGCTCAAAAAATCCTGCCAGCGCAGTGAACGCTGCTGGCAGGTTTTTTTTGCCTGAGTGCTGTGCTGGCGGCCGATAATAAAGAACACAACAACCGCAAAGAACGAACACCAGCAATGAGATACAACACGATTTTTGCGCGCCGATACCCTATCGCTGCATGCCGATAGCCAGAAGCCCGGCTGACGCGCACAAAAAAGGCTGAAACCCGTGCTCACGAATTTCAGCCCTGTTCATTGCCGGCATTTATTGAACGTGACTCAAGCCAGGCTCCATGCGGTCAAAGACTTCGACCTGTTCAGACGGACTCGGTCAACTGCTCAAGAATAGCCGGGTTTTCAAGCGTGGAGACATCCTGCGTGACCTCTTCACCCTTGGCCACCACACGCAGCAAACGGCGCATGATTTTGCCTGAACGTGTTTTGGGAAGATTATCACCAAAACGGATGTCCTTGGGCTTGGCAATCGGGCCAATTTCTTTGGCAACCCAGTCCCGCAGCTGTTTGGCGATCTCTTTGGCTTCGTCGCCATGAGGACGCTCGCGCTTGAGCACCACAAAGGCGACCACGGCTTCACCGGTTGTGGCGTCAGGCCGGCCTACGACAGCCGCTTCGGCAACCAGTTCGTGCGATACCAATGCCGACTCCACTTCCATGGTGCCCAGGCGGTGACCAGAGACGTTCAGCACATCATCAATGCGCCCCATAATCCAGAAATAGCCGTCCACATCACGTTGCGCGCCGTCACCAGCCAGATAGTATCCTCGGAATTCCGGCGGGAAATAACTGTTCTTATAACGTTCCTGATCACCCCACACGTTCCGGATCATGGCGGGCCACGGCTTTTTGATGACCAGGAAACCGCCCTTGCCGTCCGGCACGTCTTCACCGGTTTCATCGACGATGGCAGCAAAGATGCCAGGTAGCGGTAATGTGCAGGACCCGGGCTTGAGCGGCGTCGCCCCGGGCAATGGCGTAATCATCTGGCCACCGGTCTCTGTTTGCCACCAGGTATCAACAATGGGGCAGCGCTCTTTACCCACATTTTTATAATACCAAACCCAGGCTTCGGGATTGATGGGTTCGCCCACAGATCCGATGATACGCAGGCTGGATAAATCGAAGCTATCCGGATGCACCTTGGCGTCCGCCTCGGCAGCCTTGATCAGCGAACGAATCGCGGTAGGCGCCGTGTAAAAGGTGGTAACCTTGTGACGAGCAATCATGTCCCAGAAGCGGCCGGCATTCGGGTACGTTGGCACGCCTTCGAATACCACCTGGGTCAGGCCAGCAGCCAGCGGACCATAAGTGACATACGTGTGGCCAGTGATCCAGCCGACGTCGGCAGTGCACCAGAAAACGTCGCCCGGCTTCTGATCGAATGTCCACTTTACGGTAAGCTGCGCCCATAGCAGATAGCCAGCGCAGGAGTGTTGCACGCCTTTTGGTTTGCCGGTGGAGCCCGATGTATAGAGAATGAATAGCGGGTCTTCAGAATTCATGGCGACCGGCTCGCAGACATCAGACTGCTTGTCTTCAAAGTCACTCCACCAAATGTCGCGGCCTTCAGTCCAGCCGGTTTCGGCGCCGGTGCGGCGATAGACGATGACCGAGCGCACCTTCTCGGTATTGCTCTGCGCCAGCGCTTCATCAACGGCAGGCTTCAGCGCCAGTGCCTTGCCTCCGCGATATTGGCCATCTGCGGTAATGACCAGTGATGCGCCAACATCGACAATCCGTTCATGCAGGCTCTTGGCCGAGAATCCGCCAAACACCACGGAGTGAATGATGCCAAGACGCGCACAAGCCTGCATGGCCACGACAGCTTCAATGGACATGGGCAGATAGATAATGGCGGTGTCGCCCTTCTTGTACCCTGCCTGCTTGAGCCCGTTAGCAAAGCGACTGACCCGGGCCAGCAATTCGTTAAAGGTGACCGGCGTGACCGCCCCATCGTCCGCTTCGAAAATGATGGCAGTCTGATCACCACGCCCTTCGACTACATGCTTATCCAGGCAGTTATACGAAACATTCAGTTCGCCATCGGCGAACCACTTGTAAAACGGCGCCCCTGAAGTATCCAGAACCTGAGTGAACGGCCTGATCCAGCGAAGATTTTCGTTTGCCTGACGCTTCCAGAATCCCTCGAAGTCATCTTCAGCTTCCTTATAGAGTGCTTTATAAGCATCCATACCCGATACCACAGCATTCCGGACAAAATCGTCATTGGGCGGAAATACGCGATTTTCGACGAGTACGGACTCAATTGAAGTGGACATATAAGCGGTCTCCTGTACGTATAGTGTGAAATAGTTAAGGCTGATATTTAGTTAAGGCTGATATTTCGTGCTGGCCTGACCACGCAGTGCGCGTCAGCCCTGTTCTATATATATTAGCCGAGATTAAATCAAAAGGTAATCCGCAACAACCTGTATAGAACACGATGCAGGCCCGCTGCCAAATCCCGACACGATCTGCTGCCCGGCTGGAGCACAGCAACCCAGGCATTTGCCGATAGGCGTGCCTGGTCGGCGTATCCAACAATATGGGCGGGCAATCTGGATGAACAACAGGCTCGTATGGCAGGCAAGGCGTTTGGCTGGTGCCGACTGCACCCCGGCATAGCCGCAAAAACTGAGGCACCCTCGGGTGGTGATCAAACACCCGCGCCGGTCGAACCTGACCCTCCGATTCGTGCTGTCTGAAGATATAACGAATCCATTTAACTTCATTTGACTCAAATCACATTGCTCGTCAATAAAGTTAAATAATATTAAACTTCGTTTTTTCTACGCATGACAACAAGATCGCACGACGTCATTGCGATGACAACCCAATTTTTGGCGGGCTCGCCTGGCCATTTGTTCTATCCGCACCAATAAGTCACAATTGAATTTTATTTTTACATTTGACGCGCGCAACACTGACATAACACTGAACTGAAATAATCACGTAAGTTGACGTAAGAAGCGGCCAAATTCATCCAACTTCCCGCATCTCCGAGATCGATTTGATTTGAACAATCAAATGGTCAATATCTGCCCAACAATGTAAATTTTTCTTAATTTCTTTCTAGAAAATCTTTATAAATCAGTTGTGACTGCATTGATTTTTATGTAAAATTTGCCCAGCTTTTGGAAAAGCTAGTTCGGACACCCTATAATTTACGATATGTAACGACTATGCCCCCACATACCCTTGTCAGTTTCGGCAATTTCCGTATCCGTATTCGACGGTCATTGCTCTCCCTCCTCTGCATTTCCCTCAGTAGTTTCACTTTCTCCCAAGTCGCCATTGCCGACGACCTCGATCAGGAACAATCCCAGAAGCTCATCATCACCCAAAATGGCGTGGTCGATGCAACGACTGATAAACCTGTATCAGAATGGGATCCCCGAATTTCAGACCCTATCGGTGATTTGATCGCCCAGGCCAAGGTACGTCGCAACAACAAGGACGCAGCCATCGATTCGCCGGTGTCGGCCTCCAGCGAACTGGCTGAAGCCGCACTGAATTATCTCGGCGTACGCTATCGTTTTGGCGGCACCACACCCAAAGCCGGCTTTGACTGCTCAGGTCTGATTTACTATACCGCCAGCAAATACATGGGCGTCAACCTGCCGCGCGTGGCTGCGTCCATGGCGAAAATAGGCGAATCTGTCAGCCGTGACGAACTCAAACCTGGCGATCTGGTCTTTTTCAATACCCGGGGCAAACGTTACTCGCATGTCGGTATATATGTGGGCGAGAACAAATTTGTTCATTCGCCACGTACTGGCTCTGTCGTTCGCGTAGACAAGATGGACAATGTTTACTGGAACAAACGTTATAACGGCGCACGCCGTCTTGAAGGACAGCGCGTCGCTTCTCGCTGACCTGCAACCCGGGCATTCAACCGCCTGCAGCAAGTATCGGCCGCAGGCGACTGAGCAATGACACGGTCAAATGAGTACGATAAAAAGCCGGACGTTTTCTATGGAGAACGCCCGGCTTTTTTCATTTTCAGTGTATTGAACTTGGACTATCGGCTATCTGTTGACCATCGCTTAGCTGTTGATTATTGGTTAGCCGATGACCATCGACTGCATCGACCATCAGGTACCTTTACCCGGAGAATCGACAACGTACGCAGCAACCCTATCTTTTGCGATGCGTGTATAACCCAATAAAGCGTGCCCGATAAAAAACAAGGCCTCGCATAAAAGGCCTGGTACAACGCGTAGGCCCAACGATATGAGACTTAACGCTGCATCACACTCAAGTTGCAATGGCGCCCACACCGGCTTGAGCATTAACCACTACTGTCCGCAAAGACAGGATGGATGCCAATAGCCGGGCTTGCCGTTGAGCAATACGGCAAGCCCACACAGGCCACTCATGCCTTGATACCTCAAGACGACCCGGAGCCAGCCGGGAGCAAAACTAGTTGCCCTTGCCTGCCTGTTCGCGTTGTGGACAATCGGCACAACGAAAACCCGATTGCGTCAAAGCCTGTTGCATGCTGCATAGCGAGCGACGACAAGCGACAACTGGCACACCTGCCTTTTGCGCCGCAGACCGAAATGACTTCATGACGTTGTGACCAAGAAAGTCGGTCAGCAAAATAACCATTTGCGTTCCGGTGGGCAATTGATAGGTTTTCTTCTGATGGGACGGATCGCGCCCGCTGATGTGCTGCTTGATTTCAATATTATGATCTTTTAGAAGCACCGGGATATTGCCCAGACGATCTGCGCCAACCACTACTGCACTCATGTTTCCAATCATAGTCTTCTCCAAAGAAACTGAATTTATTATAAATGCGAATCATTATTATTAGCAATGTTATTTTTCATAAATTTATCGCAGATCAATGGAACGGCCTGGGAGCCCCTTCACAATGCATTCTTTAGCGACGCGTTTTATTCTGCTTTCCCGGTATGCAGGCAAGTGGCCTCATTCGCAGGCCTCGCTAATGGCCTCGGCAACCAACGCCCGCAACGCCATTGACACCCTGCCTTGTCGGCACGGCGTTGACGCTGTTGCGCCCTCGCACGCGCTAGGGTTAATCCTCAATAGATATTTACAATGAAGAGGCATAAAATTAAAACACTTGTTTAAATCAAATGTTTAATTATGGCCACCAGTCGCAGCGAAGTAACCCGCAAATCGATTCTGAATGCAGCCGAAACCCTGTTTGTGAAGGCAGGCTACGATGCAACGTCATTGCGCCAGATTACATCGGCTGCCAGTGTCAATCTTGCGTCCATCAACTACCATTTCGGCAGCAAGGAAGAGCTGGTACGGGCTGTGCTAAAACGGCGCCTTGAATGGATCAATCGCGAACGCATCCGCTTGCTGGATGAACTTGAAAAAGCCGCCGCGCCCAATTCGGTCAAACCGTCCCTGCTGGTCGATGCGTTCTTCGGCACCCTGCTGCGCCATGTGTCCGATCCGGAACATGATGCAAACATTTTCATGCGCCTGCTTGAGCGCACCATGACCGACCCTTCCAATTTCATCAAGACCCTGTTTGCCCAGGAATACATTGAAGTGGTGTCCCGATACAAAGCGGCGTTTGTGCGCGCCATGCCCGATGTACCCGAGGCAGAGATCATCTGGCGATTCCATTTCATGCTTGGTGCAACCTCCTACGCGATTGCCGGCATCAATATTCTGCAAGGTGTTCTACCGGATATGACATCGTCGATGGTTGACGAAAATGTGTACGACGAACAGCTCCTGCCCCGATTAATGAGTTTTCTTTTAGGAGGACTGCGTGCCCCTCTTCCAACAAATTAAAGCGTTTCGCAAACGTCACATCAGCCGCCCCCTGCTGAGCAAATTCAAGAAGGTGCTGCCATCCATGTCGGACACCGAAAGGGATGCCATCGAAGCCGGCACCGTGTGGTGGGATGCGCAGTTGTTCAGCGGCAAGCCAGACTGGACCATGTGGCAGCAGTTTCCGAAACCAACACTGACTGCAGCCGAACAATCATTCCTGGACAATGAAGTTGTCCATGCATGCTCATTGGTCGATGACTGGAAAATCACAACCGAAGATTTTGACCTGCCGGCCCAGGCCTGGCATTACATCAAATCCAAGCGCTTCCTGGGCATGATCATTCCCGAGCAATATGGGGGCCTGGGCTTTTCCGCCTTTGCCCATTCTGAAGTGATGACACGGCTATCGACGCGCAACTCGGCGCTGGCCGTATCTGTCATGGTCCCAAACTCGCTGGGCCCCGGCGAACTGCTGGTGCACTATGGGACCGAAGAACAGAAAAATCACTACCTGCCCCGCCTTGCGCGAGGTGAAGACATTCCCGCCTTCGCGCTGACCAGCCCCTGGGCCGGTTCCGATGCCGCAGCCATTCCCGATAGCGGTGTCGTGTGCATGGGCGAATGGAATGGCCAGCAGGTGCTCGGCATGTCCGTATCGTGGAACAAGCGCTACATCACGCTGGCGCCGGTCTGCACCTTGCTGGGTCTGGCATTTCGCCTGTTCGATCCCGACGGCCTGCTCGGTGACAAAAAAGATATCGGTATTACCTGCGCGCTGGTGCCGCATGATCACCCCGGCGTACAGATCGGGCGTCGTCACTTTCCGTTGAATGCCATGTTCATGAATGGCCCGACCGAAGGTAAGAATGTCTTCATGCCGCTGGATTTCATCATTGGCGGCCCGCAAATGGCCGGCCAGGGCTGGCGCATGCTGATGGAATGCCTGGCCGCCGGACGCTCGATTTCACTGCCCTCTTCCAACGTCGGTATGTCACAGATGACCGTTCGCGCCGTCGGCGCCTATTCACGCATACGCAAGCAGTTCAATCTGTCCATCGGTAAATTCGAAGGCATCGAAGAAGTGCTGGCGCGCATGGGTGCCTATACCTATATGACCAACGCCGTCAGGGTCATGACTGCCGGCGCGGTGGATCTGGGCGAAAAACCCTCAGTGGTTTCATCCATTGCCAAATACCATGTGACCGAGCGCGCCCGCGTCATCGTCAATGACGGCATGGACATCATCGGCGGCAAGGGTATTTGTCTTGGCCCATCGAATTTTCTGGGCCGTGCCTATCAACAGATCCCGGTCGGCATCACTGTGGAGGGCGCCAACATTCTCACACGCAGCCTGATTATTTTCGGACAGGGGGCCATTCGCTGCCACCCGTACGTTCTCAAGGAAATGGCAGCCGTGCAGGAAACGGATCCGAAGATCGCGCTCGACAAGTTCGACGATGCCCTGTTCGGTCATATTGGCTTTGCTTGCAGAAACGGCTTGCGCTCGCTCTTGAGCGGGCTGTTCGGCTCGGCTGTGCTGGGCGTCAAGGCCGGCACAGCACTACCGATGCGCCCCTATTACGGCCAGATCACCCGCCTGTCGTCTGCGTTGGCACTCAGCGCCGACGTTGCCATGCTGGTACTGGGTGGCAGTTTGAAAAAGCGCGAAAAAATTTCTGCGCGCCTGGGCGATGTGCTGTCCCAGCTTTATCTGGCTTGCGCCGCCTTGAAGCAATTCGAAGACCATGGCGCGCAAGCCGACGAGGCCGCTTTTGTACACTGGTCGGTTCAGGATGCGCTGGAAAAGGCGCAAACGGCATTGCTCAATGTGTATCGTAATTTTCCTAATCGCTGGATCGGTGCAACGCTGCGCCTGATCGTCTTTCCATGGGGTGGCGTATTCCGACGGCCCAATGACCGGCTTGATCGCGCCATTTGCGAGCAACTGATGCAACCGGGCGCCGCCAGAGATCGCCTGACGGCAAATTGCTATATACCGGACAGCGACCAGGACCCGATTGGCGTCATTGAAAAGGCCCTGCTGGCCACCATACGCGCCGAACCGATAGATGCGAAAATCCGCGACGCTGAAAAACGCGGCGTGTTCGACGGTCATCCGGCCGGCAACGTGCGGGACATCACTGAACTGGCGTATCAATTGAACCAGGTCAGCGACGAAGAATATGCCTTGTTGCGCGAACGCGACCGACTGCGAGACAAGGTTATTCACGTCGATGATTTCCCGTTTGATCTGGGTCTGGCAAAAATGCAGGCCGCATCCGGTTCTTCAACATCAAACACCACCAAGGAATCCTGACCATGACATTCAAACCTGTTTATGTCGTCGATGGTGCCAGAACACCCTTTCTGAAAGTGCGCAGCGGCCCCGGGCCCTTTTCTGCAAGCGATCTGGCCGTGCAGGCGAGCCGCGCCCTGCTGCTGCGCCAGCCCGTCGACGCAACCGCTTTGTCAGAAGTCATTGTAGGCTGCGCAGCCCCAACGCCCGATGAGACCAATATCGGCCGCGTGGTCGGCCTGCGCGTGGGCACCGGGCATCACGTGCCGGCCTGGACCGTCATGCGCAACTGCGCCTCCGGCATGCAAGCGCTCGATTCAGCCTGCGCCAATATTCAAACGGGCCGTTCCGATCTGGTACTCGCCTGCGGCACCGACGCATTGTCACGCGCCCCCTTGCTGTTTTCCGATGCGATGGTCAGCTGGCTGGCCAAGTGGAATAGTGCAAAATCCACCGGCCAGAAACTGGGCCTGTTGCGTCAGTTCAGACTGAGCAATCTGGCCCCCGTCATCGGCCTGCTCAAGGGCCTGACAGATCCGGTTATTGGCATTTCCATGGGACAGACCGCTGAAAACCTGGCCTGGGAATTTGGCATTACACGCCATGAAATGGATGCGTTCAGTGTCCGCAGCCACGAACGCGCCCTCTCGGGCCAGAACCGTCATGCGTTCGCGGAAATTACCGCAATCATCGACGCCAAAGGCAATGCCTATACCGAAGACGACGGTATCCGCCGCGACTCTACCATAGACAAACTGGGTACGCTCAAACCGGTATTTGATAAACCTAGCGGCAACGTGACGGCGGGCAACAGCTCCCAGGTAACTGATGGCGCCGCCGCACTACTGCTGGCTTCTGAAGAAGCGGTAAACAAATGGAATCTGCAACCGCTGGGCCGTATCGTAGACGCCCAGTGGGCTGCTCTTGACCCGGCACAAATGGGTCTGGGTCCGGTCCACGCCAGTGTGCCTATCCTGCAGCGCCATAACCTTGGTTTGAACGACCTGGATCTGTGGGAAATCAACGAAGCCTTTGCCGCGCAGGTGCTGGGCTGCGTCCGTGCCTTTGAAAGCGAAAGATATTGCCAGACCCATTTTGGCGTCCCGGCGCTGGGCACGCTGGATCAGGACAAATTGAATGTTGATGGCGGCGCCATTGCATTAGGTCATCCGGTCGGCGCCTCGGGGGCTCGCATCGTATTGCATCTGCTACAGGCGCTGCGCGCACGCAATCTCAAGCGCGGCATGGCGTCTATTTGCATCGGTGGCGGCCAGGGTGGCGCCATGCTCGTCGAAACCATGCAGTAAGGATCAATCATGACAACTGAGAAAACATACCAGAACTGGACCCTGCAGAACGATGCGCAAAATATCGCATGGTTGACCATCGACTGCCCGGATCGCAGCATGAACGCGCTGGCCAGCGACGTCATGGAAGAGCTGACCGACATCATCGGCAGCCTGGAATCGGCACCGCCCAAAGCCCTGATCATCCGCTCGGGAAAACGCAACGGTTTCATTGCAGGCGCCGACGTCAAGGAGTTTCAAAATGTCGACAACGTTGACAATGGTCGCAAGCTGATTGAACGTGGCTGGCATTTATTCAACCGTATCGAAAAGCTGCCCTTTCCTACGCTCACGCTCATGCACGGACCCTGCCTGGGTGGTGGACTGGAACTGGCGCTGGCCTGCCGCTATCGCATCGCGGTCGACTCGCCCAAACCGGTGATCGGGCTGCCTGAAGTCAAACTGGGCATCTT
Organism: Advenella sp.; assembly: GCF_052108595.1. Taxonomy (NCBI): domain Bacteria; kingdom Pseudomonadati; phylum Pseudomonadota; class Betaproteobacteria; order Burkholderiales; family Alcaligenaceae; genus Advenella; species Advenella sp. The sequence continues at coordinate 769 of NZ_JBQEAU010000075.1, read as the reverse complement.
CCCGGCCTGGGGCGGCCTGATGCGACTACCCCGCCTGATCGGCCCGCAAACGGCCCTGAACATGATGCTGACCGGTCGCACGCTGGATGGCCGCAAGGCCAGGTCTGCCGGCTTGGTGGACTTGCTTGTTGCCCCCCGGGTCGCTCAGAAATCTGCGGTCGATCTGGTCACCTCTGGCAAACCGACACGTCAGGCCCGGGGTCTGGCCCGCCTGCTCAATCGCGCGCCGTTCAAGTCACTGGTCGCTGCCCAGGCACGCAAAAGCGTCAAGCAGAAAGATCCTTATGGCCATTACCCTGCGACCCTGACCATGCTGGAGCTGTGGGAAAAACACGATGGCGATCCCCTGGCCGACCCACAAGCACTGACCCGGCTGCTGCAATCGGATGTGACCCGCAACCTGATTCGCGTGTTTCACCTGCAGGAGCGACTCAAGGCTTTCGGCAAAAAAGACAATGCCAAAGCAGTCAACCATGTTCACGTGATCGGGGCCGGCGTGATGGGCGGCGGCATCGCTGCCTGGTGCGCGCTGCAGGGCATCAAAACCACCTTACAGGATACCGACGCCCAGCGCATTGCCGGCGCGTTCAAAAATGCCGTATCCATTTATGCCCGCAAGGATCGGTATACCGCACAGGCAGCGCGTGATCGCCTGATTCCGGATCTGGAAGGCCACGGTATAGCGACAGCTGATCTGGTGATTGAAGCGATCAGTGAAAATCCGCAAGCCAAGCAATCGCTCTACCAGCAGATCGAACCAAAAATGAAA
>NZ_JBQEAU010000074.1:0-22949 GCF_052108595.1 Advenella sp. | reverse complement strand
CCTGCCCGGATAAAGCTGTCGGCGATGGCCAGCGCATATACAAAACCACTGCAGACGGCCTGGACATCAAACGCAGCGCCGCCCTTGTTGCCAAGTTTTGCCTGAATCAGGCAGGCAGTACTGGGGAAAATGAAATCGGGAGTGGACGTCGCGACAATGATCAGATCAAGGTCAGCCGCAGCAATACCGGCATCGGCAAGCGCCTTTTCAGCGGCCAGAAAGCCCAGTTCGCTGGAGGTCACGCCAGGATCGGCCAAATGCCGTTGATGTATACCAGTACGGGTCACAATCCATTCGTCGGACGTTTCAAGACCCCGCTGGGCCATATCTTGAGCAAGCATCGTGTTGGTGACACAGTTGGGGGGTAAATAACTTCCCGTACCCACGATGGTTGAATAAGTCATGTATGGCTCCGAAGACAATTTAAATAAGTAAAGCAGGCAATTTTATAGTTTTTATGACTATTATGCGCTGCTTTCCGTATTTTTTGAGCGAATGAGCTGACTGATCTGCAGCACAGAGCTGGAGGTTTTTTCCAGCAGTTTGCTGGCAACCGCCTCGCGGGCGCGCTCAAGCGCGATGGTGTAAGCGTAGATATCGGCAGAACCGTGACTTTTGATGACAACGCCACGCAGACCAAGCAAGGCCGCACCGTTATGGTTACGCGAATCAACCCGATTGCGAAAGCGGTTCAGAACAGGCCTTGCGAACAGACCAGCGGCCATGGTGAACGGATTGCGCAAGAACTCATCACGAATCATGCTGCCGATCATCTTGGACAAACCTTCAACGGACTTGAGCACAACGTTGCCGACAAAACCGTCGCAGACCACCACATTGGTGGTGCCCTTGAAGATATCGTCGCCTTCGACATTGCCGTAAAAGTTCAGGTTGCTGGCGCGCAGCAACTCGGCCGCTTCCTTGACCACATCATTGCCCTTGATGGCCTCCTGCCCGATATTGAGCAGGCCGATACTGGGATTCTCGATGTGCTCAACCGATTGCGACAATGCCGTGCCCATGATGGCAAATTCAAGCAGATGCTCTGCCGAACAATCCACATTGGCACCCAGATCAAGCACGGTCGTAGTGCCGCCTCGCTGATTGGGAATAGCTGCAGCAATGGCAGGACGATCAATACCATCCATGGTTTTGAGAACGTAGCGGGAAATGGCCATCCAGGCACCGGTATTTCCAGCAGAGACGCAGGCATCGGCACGGTCCTCCTTGACGCAGGTCACCGCGACGCGCATGGAGGAATTTTTTTTCTTGCGCAGCGCCATATCAACCGGATCGTCCATGGTAACCACTTCGGACGCGGCGACAATTTCAAATTGCGCGGGATTGGCCGGACGTGCCTGCTTCAGGGCAGCGGCTACCTGATCAGGTAGACCCACCAATAGAAAACAGGTATCAGGAAACTTTGCGGCGACCTGAACGGCCGCCGGAACGGTGACGGGAAGGCCGTGATCGCCTCCCATACAGTCAATTGCAATTCTGATCACTATAAATAATGTTTCCGTTACGGTAATACACGAGAAACGGCCAGGAACGTATCGGACAACAGCACCGACAGACGGCTTCTTCCCTTACCGGTTAAACAGAGAATTATTCGTCGTTTTTAGTTTTCAGAACTTTGCGGCCACGATATACGCCGTTGGGACTGATGTGGTGACGCAGGTGCAGTTCACCTGTGGTTGGCTCGATCGCTGTCGCTGGTGCGGTCAGAAAATCGTGCGAACGGTGCATACCGCGTTTTGAAGGTGTCTTTTTGTTTTGTTGAACGGCCATGATGACTCCGAAAATAAAACTGCACAACCCGAAAATTATGCAGAAAATAGGTTAAGTTACTGCTTCTTTAAAGCTGCCAACGCCGCAAACGGCGATGGTTTTTTGTCTGCCCCTTCGGGCGTTTCCTGATTGTCATACTGCACGCATGCATAATCATGCCTGGGTATGTAGGGCAGACTCAGAATTAATTCGTCTTCCACCAATTCCAGCACCGATTGACTGGCCTGGGCCAGAATCCGGTCCGGGCCTTCCATATCTGGATCATCGAACTCGGTATCGTCGTCCAGCGACGCCTGGTTGGTTACTACTTCCAGTGGCACGGCACTGTCGACTTCATAGACAAAAGGTTGCATGCAACGCTGGCAGATAAGTATCGGCCGGGCGCTGACTTCCAGATGAAGATAACGTATTCCGTGTTGGGTGCGCTCTCCACGCACAGACCAGCGTACCAGGCCATCTACATCAGCCCCGGCGCCATCAGCATCGCCCGAAGGCAACACCTGCGCTGGCAGTAGATCGCTAATCCGTGAAAATGCCGACAGAGGCGTCTCGCCGCTTTGCTCTGCACCGCGGGAGATAAAATCCAGTACGTCGATCACAGGATGACCGGGTTTCATAAAATAGCCAGATATTGTATTACAGATATCTGCCTGCGGAACATTTTCAAGCGGATTAATCAAATGGGTTATATTACAAACGGTGTATAAATAACAAATATTTATACACCTCAGACTTATAACCCTGATCACACGCCGACCAGGTTCTGGCAAACAAATTCGGTCTTTTCCAGAAATTTCGCTGCGGGTTTTCAGTGCTCACCCACACATTCCCCGGAAAACATAAGATAATAACTTGTTCACCTCCGATAAGTCAATGAAAACCATGTCATTTTCCCCTTCGCGTCTTATTCTCGCGTCATCGTCCGTCTATCGCAAGACCATGCTGCAGCGGCTGGGCCTGCCCTTTGAGGCCATTTCCCCCGGTATAGACGAGTCTGCCCTGCCTGGCGAGGCACCCGAAGCCCTGTCGCAGCGCCTGTCACTGGCCAAGGCGCAGCATGTCGCCGACCAATATCCGGGCAGCGTGGTGATCGGCTCCGATCAGGTTGCCACTCACGACGGCCAGCCGATAGGAAAACCAGGAACACATGAGCGTGCCTTTGCGCAGTTACGCGAGCTGTCCGGGAAAACCGTCGCTTTCCACAGTGCGCTGGCTGTGACCAATGGCACACGCAGCGCCGTTGCCGATGTGGTGACGCGCTGCGTATTCCGCGAGCTGACAGACGAGGAAATCGAGCATTACCTGGCCGTGGAAAAGCCATTTGACACCGCAGGCAGCGCCAAGGCCGAAGGCCTGGGCATCAGCCTGATGCAATCGATGCACAGCGACGACCCGACTGCCATCATCGGGCTGCCCCTGATCGAACTGTCCCGCATGCTGCGCAGTTTCGACCTTAACCCCACTCTTCTGGCTCAATCGTTATGATCAGTACGCTTCACCTGCTTCCTGTCAGCCTGGGCAGCGCTGCCCTGGAACAATGGCTGCCTGCCGGCGCGCAACAGAAGGCTTCCATTCTGAAGACCTATATTGCCGAAAATGCCAAAACCGCCCGCGCATATCTGAAGCAAACCGGCACCGAAGGCGCAATCCAGGACATTACGATTCACACATTGGGTACAAAAACACCCGAAGCGGACATCCGTCGCTGGCTGACCGAGACCCGCGGTGACATCGGTCTGGTATCGGATGCCGGCTGCCCCGCAGTGGCCGACCCCGGCGCGCGCGTCGTGCTGCTGGCCCATCAACTGGGTATTCAGGTCGTGCCGTGGGTAGGCCCCTCATCCATTCTGCTGGGCCTGATGGCCAGCGGCCTGGATGGACAGCGCTTTACGTTTCACGGTTATGTGCCTATTGCGCCAGCCGAACGCAGTAAGCAGCTCAAAGGCTGGGAACAGCTATCGTCCCGCCACAACCAGACGCAATTGTTCATTGAAACCCCGTACCGCAATATGGCCATGTTCGCAACGCTGCTCGAGACCCTGAATCCGGCAACCCGACTGTGCATTGCCCGCGCGCTGACAACGGCAGATGAATGGATCAGAACCGACACCATTGCCGGCTGGAAACGGCGCCCGCAACCGGATCTGGACAAATTTCCGACATTGTTCCTGTTTCTGGCCTAGCGCTGCCACTGCGCCCGTTGAACGCAAGCGCTATTGTTGCAGCGCAGGCATCTGGCGCGCCAGATCTTCTGCAATGGCCACGGTCTGCCTGTCGAGGCGACCGCTGTACTCTGCCGGCCGATAATGCATCTGGAATGCACGAACAACCCGCCGGGTCTGCGAGTCCCATACGCCGCTTTGCACTATCGGGTAACCGATGCGCGCCAGCAACCCCTGAATATACGAGGCATCTGCCAGCGCACGTGCGCTGATCAGCGGGATGCGTTGAGCAACCGCGGCTTCGTCATACCAGCGCCCCAGCCCCTGCAGGGCCAGCTCCCGCCAGGGAAACGCGGGACCAGGGTCACTCTTGCGCAAGGGCGCGATATCGCTATGCGCCACAATATTCCAGGCACTCACGTGATGACGCGACTGGATGTCGCGCAGTAACGCCGCCAGCACTCTGATCTGTGATGATGTGTATGGCGCCCAGCGAGTGCGCGCTACGTCCAGAGGCCCGGCATTGACAATCTCAATACCAATGGACATAGCGTTCAGGTTTGGGTATTCAAACCATTGGCTCAGCCCCGCATGCCAGGCGCGCCGACTTTCGTCGACCAGCGAAAATATCCTGACCGGCTCTTCGGTGATCAAATAATGTGCGCTGACCCGATCCTGGGTAAGCAAGCGCAGGGAGTCGCTGCGATTTTCCGAGGTATAGTGCAGCACAATAAAGCGAACCCGGCTATCCTGGCCGGAAGCGCGCAGCGATGTATCTATGGGCAAGCCCGTGGTGCAGGCGCCTAGCCCCAATGCCGCAGCCGCCAGTAGCAACCAGGCCCGTCTTTGCATGATCCCGCCCTCTTTTTGCGTTAAATCTTCTCTGGCGCAGGCCACAGCCCAGCAGTGCCCGACGAAGCAAAACGTCCCTAGACCGCAGCCGAGCGCCGCCGATTTCGCCATGCCCGCACGATCCGCCAGAGCAGCAACAGAGCCAGCAGCGTACCATACAGAATCGGCTCGGCAAAGTCATTCTTGCCTGCCCGCATCAGCCAGAAATGCACGATACCAAGCACGCCGATGGCATAAATACTCCGGTGCAAACGCGTCCATTTCATTCCCAATCGGCGCATCCAGCCCTGCGTAGACGTTAGCGCCAGGGGCACCATAAGCAAGAATGCCGCCATGCCGACAAAAATGAAGGTGCGATCCAGCACATCCTTGATCATGGACGACAGGTCCATATTGCGATCGAGCACGATCCAGGTCAGCAAATGCAGCACGACATAAAAGAAAGCAAACAGCCCCAGCATGCGCCGCACACGGACCAGTGCCGGCTGATCCAGTATTTGCCGGACAGGTGTGACCGCAAGCGTAAGCAACAACATGGCCAGCGTCCAGAAACCTGAGGAACGGGTAATGAACTCGACGGGATTGGCCGTCAGGCCATCGTTATATCCCAGGTAGAACCAGCGCAAAAAAGGGATCAGGCAGAGCAAAAACAGCACGGGTTTAAAGCGCGCCACCTGGCTGGCCGTCCAGCGCCTGCGCATCAGAGAGGCAGCCCTGGCGCTGGCCGCCGGCGGGGCCGCGCTGGTAGATTCAGACATAAAGAACACCCTGTTGCTCAATAATTGGCACGCAAATCCATTCCGCTGTAAAGTGAGGCGACCTGCTCCCCATAGCCGTTAAATTTCAAGGTTGGCACTTTGGGATCAAAGAAGCCGCCGCCGATCACGCGCTCATGCGACTGGCTCCAGCGTGGGTGCGGGACATCCGGGTTCACATTCGCATAAAAGCCGTACTCAGAGGGGGCAATGGCCACCCAACTGGTTTCGGGCATGGTTTCGGACAGCACGATTTTGACAATGGACTTGCCCGACTTGAAACCGTATTTCCAGGGAACAATAATGCGCAATGGCGCGCCGTTCTGGTTGGGCAGGCGCTTGCCGTAAAGCCCGAAAGTCAGCAGGGTAAGCGGATTCATGGCTTCGTCCATGCGCAGCCCCTCGCGGTAGGGCCACGGGATAATACGATCGCTCAGCCCAGGCATCGCTTCGGGCTGAGTATCGGTCACAAACTGGACAAATTTGGCCTTGCTGGTGGGCTGCACCTGTTTGAGCAGCGCCGATAGCGGATAGCCCACCCACGGAATCACCATAGACCAGGCTTCGACGCACCGCAGCCGGTACACCCGCTCTTCCTGCGGCGCCAGCTTGACCAGCTCATCCAGGTCGAAAGTTCGCGGCTTTTCCACCTCACCACTTATCTGCACCTGCCAGGGCTCTGTGCGCATTTTTCCCGAATAATCGAGCGGGTCGCCCTTGCCAGTCCCGAATTCGTAAAAATTATTGTAAGACGTAATGTCTTTTTCCGTGGTGAGCTTGCGATCGATTTTCGCTGCAGCATATTGCGGGTTCGGTTGCATGCCGGCAATCGCTGGCAACGTATTTGCCGCGCCAGCCACCTGCGGTAGCGTTGCGCCCAGGCCCGCCAGCCCGGTTCCGGCAGCGATGCCGGCCATGTGTTGCATCCACTGCCGCCTGGCTTGCCAGACTGGCTCAGGGGTAATCTGGGAAGACGGAATATGGGGATAGCGCGGGCGTATGGACATGGTTGGCTCCGGTGGCTTGCTGGCGCAAAAAATGACAGCAATAATGATGAATATTGCAACTTGGAAAGTTAGACAGCCATTTTTCGACAATGTTCCAGCAAAAACGATTGTAATTGCGTCGGCGTTTCCGCAATCAGGGTTGGCTTGCTGGCAACCAGCTCTTGTTCACTGTGCGCGCCATACGTGACCGCAATGCTGTCCACACCAGCAGCCTGAGCCATCTGGATGTCATGCGAGGTATCGCCCACCATGACCGCCTGTGCGGCCGGCACCGCCAGTTCCTCCAGAATTTCCTCAAGCATTCTCGGATGTGGCTTGCTGAATGTCTGATCTGCAGTACGGGAGACATCAAAATAATGCCCCAGGTTCATGCCGGTCAATACCCGGTCCAGCCCGACACGGCTTTTACCCGTGGCCACGGCCATCAGCACCCCCTCGGCCTTCAATGCATCGAGCATACCGATAATGCCATCGAACATGCGCAAATCAGGATCCCTGAGCAGGTAATGGATGCGATAGCGCTCAAGGAACCGCGGCAACTGAGACGGCGTCAGATCAGGCACCGCGCGATGCAGCGCCTCATCGAGCGAGAGCCCGATGACCCAACTGGCCTGCGCCACGCCGGGCACAGGCAGTCCCATATCACGACAGGCGGCCTGGATGGCTGCGACAATGGTATGGGTGGAGTCCATGAGGGTTCCATCCCAATCGAAGATGGCAAGTGAATAACGCATTCTATTTTCCATATGGTGAAATTAGGAGGGGAGCGGTGCATTTAAACAACAATAAGCTGAAGTTCCTGCTGTGACGCCGCTTGCGCCAACCACAAAGGCGTCCGCGCTCAGCGGCGGACAGCCAAACGATCGAGCAATTGCCGGCACACGTCGGGCAGCGGCGCAGTCAGCGATAAGGGCTCCTGCGTTACAGGATGCGGGATTTCCAGCGTATGCGCATGCAGGAACATGCGGGCAAACCCCTGCCGGGCAAACGCAATGCGAGTCTCATCATTGCCATATTTTTCATCGCCCACGATAGGAAAACCACTGGCGGCCAGATGCACCCGAATCTGATGGGTACGTCCGGTGCGCAGCTCGGCCTTGACCAGCGTATAGCGGCCAAAACGCGCTTCCTTGCTCACTATCGTATGGGCCGCCTTGCCTTCGGGACGAACCCGCACCCGCCGCTCGCCATCGCGGGTCAGGTATTTTTCCAGGGGTAGCCGTATATGTTGCCGGTCATTAACCCAGTCACCCTCGACCAGGGCAAGATAACACTTGCGCCCGCGGCTCTCTTTGAACATGCCGTGCAACGCGACCAGTGCGGCGCGCTTTTTGGCGATAATCAGCAATCCCGAAGTTTCTTTGTCCAGACGATGGGCCAGTTCCAGGAACCGCGCCTCGGGCCGGGCCGCCCGCATCTGCTCGATAACCCCGAAAGAGACGCCGCTGCCGCCGTGGACCGCGACACCCGACGGTTTATCGATGACAATCAGCGCATCATCCTCGAAAACAATCGGAAACTGGCCTGCCGGCACCACCCGCTTTTCATCGGGCGTGGCCACCCGCAAGGGGGGAATCCGGATTTCATCGCCGTCTTTTACCCGATATTCGGCCTGCACCCGCCCCTTGTTGACGCGAACCTGGCCGCTGCGGATAGCCTTGTAAAGATGGCTTTTGGGCACCCCTTTGCACTCGCGGATGAGAAAATTATCGATGCGCTGACCGTCGGATCCGGCGTCTGCCCGTACCAGCCGAACAGAAAAAGTTGGTTTTTTATCAGAAGTTTGTTTGCACATACTCAAAAGAGCCTTATAATTCGGAGACCACAAAAAGACTGAATTAAAACCGTCCGGCGTTGAGAAACCCGTAGTCCAAGAAACTGCAAGCAGGTCTCCGCCCGTCAGCCAAATACGCATTGTACCGTCCTAACGTCAATCCGCTATCTGTATTTCAGTCTTTTGAGTGACTGGTTTATAAACACTGCGGCGCCTGTCGTATCTGTTATCAACGCGGCAGGCCATACATCATCTGCCCACAGATATCACCGCCATTGTGTTTATAGCGTACAGAATGAACGAAGCGCCCTGGTTTTTATTTTGTCCTGACGGCACCGCAAGGAAACGGCAGGATAAAACACAGAAGAATTCAACAATTGAAATTACTTTACTCTGTTAATTTTCTGACTGGCTCTGCTGCACGTCGACATCCGACGGCAGACAGTCCCACATAAAGCGCCCCGACCTCGCGCGGGATCCGCGCGAGTCAGTCGTCTATTCGTACGTTTCACCAGTTATTCGTGGTGAGTGCAACGGCGTTCGTTGCTCTCGTTTAACGGAGAAACTGCTCTATGAAACGCATGTTATTCAACGCAACGCATCAAGAAGAATTACGCGTTGCGATTGTCGATGGCCAGAAGCTGATCGACATCGATATCGAAACCGCCGGCCGTGAACAACGCAAGGGAAGCATCTACAAAGGGGTCATTACACGTATTGAACCCGGCCTGGAAGCCTGCTTTGTCAACTATGGTCACGATCGCCACGGGTTTCTTCCTTTCAAGGAAGTGGTCCGCAGCTACTTCAAGGAAGGCGTGGATGTGCGCAGTGCACGCATCCAGGACGCCCTGCACGAAGGCCAGGAACTCATTATTCAGGTAGAAAAGGAAGAGCGCGGCAATAAGGGCGCTGCCCTGACTACGTTCATTTCCCTGGCAGGCCGCTATCTGGTCCTGATGCCCAACAACCCGCGTGGTGGTGGCGTATCGCGTCGCATCGAAGGCGAAGATCGCCAGGAACTGCGCGATGCCATGGAGCAACTTGACTTGCCTTCGGGCATGAGCATCATAGCCCGTACCGCCGGTATTGGCCGCAGCGTTCCCGAACTGCAGTGGGACTTGAAATACCTGCTGCAACTTTGGACAGCCATTGATGCCGCCGCCAAAGACTACCCTGCTCCTGTCCTCATTTACCAGGAATCAAGCCTGGTTATTCGCGCCATCCGCGATTATTTCTCGCCGGACATCAGTGAAATCCTGATTGACACCGAGGCCATTACGCAACAGGCAACGGCATTCATGCAGGACGTCATGCCTGACAACGTCAATCGCGTCAAACGCTATCAGGATGATATTCCCCTGTTTTCGCGATTCCAGATCGAACACCAGATCGAAACCGCATATTCACGTACCGTCCAGTTGCCTTCCGGCGGCTCTGTGGTTATTGACCACACAGAAGCCCTGGTCGCTATTGACGTGAACTCGGCCCGCTCTACCCGTGGTGCCGATATTGAAGAAACCGCCATGCGCACCAATCTGGAAGCAGCCGAAGAAGTGGCTCGCCAGCTGCGCCTGCGCGACCTGGGTGGTCTGATCGTGATCGACTTCATCGACATGGAAGACAACAAAAACCAGCGTGCCGTCGAACAGAAACTGCGCGATGCCCTGCATGTGGATCGCGCCCGGGTCCAGATGGGAAAAATCTCCCGTTTCGGCCTGATGGAACTATCGCGTCAGCGCCTGCGTCCGGCCCTGAACGAAGGCTCCCATATTACCTGCCCACGCTGTAACGGCACAGGCGTCATCCGTGACGTCGAATCCAGCGCCCTGAATGTGCTGCGCCTGTTGCAGGAAGAGGCCATGAAGGAAAATACCGCTGCCCTGCACGCACAGGTGCCTGTGGAAGTGGCAACGTTCCTGATGAACGAAAAACGGGCCGATATCGTCAAACTCGAATCTCGCCTGAAAGTCAATCTGGTACTGATTCCGAACAAGCATTTCGAGACGCCGCACCATCATATCGAACGCATCCGCTACGATGATTCCCGTCTGGATGATCCCAAGGCCAGCATTGACCTGATCGAAGCGCCGGAAACCACGGTCACATGGGAATCAACCAAGGACAAATCCGAACACAACGAGCGCCCCGAGGCTCTGGTTAAAGGGATTTCTCCTGACCAGCCTGCGCCTAGCGCAATCAAACCACAAGTCGTTGCGCAGCCTCAGGTGAGCGCAGCAGCGGCGCCAAGCATCGGCGGCATGTTCCAGAAAATCCTGTCGTGGCTGGCCGGTCCAAAAACGGCCGCACCTGCAGAACCGCAAAAAGACGCATCTACCACCGAAAAACCGGGTGGGCGCAATGCACGCGGTGGCTCACGCACCGCTGCCAGCGGCGAACGGGGCGAGCGCGGTGGACGCAATCGTCGTGGTGATAAACGCACATCGGCCAAATCCGAGGAAGGAGGCGAAAACCGCCGCAATCCACGTGGACGCCAGCGCAAGCAGGACGATAGCGACACTCAGGATACCGCTGCCGACGGCAAGGCGCCAGCCAGCGCCAATGTCCAGGCGAACGCAAGTACGGAAGACAGCGGTGGCCGCAGTCGTAACCGCCGTGGACGAGGCCGCAACCGCCGCAACACAGGCGATGAGACCGAAGTCACAACAGCAGTAGCAACAGAAAATACCGAGCAGGCACAGACGCCGGAGACCGCGCAGACCGAAGCAGCACCGGCACCACGCCGTAGCCGTCAGGCCAGCGCAGAAGCTGCTACCCGTCCGACGCCACTCGAACAGGATCTGATTGATGACGATTCCGAAGAGGAAAACGATCGTGCAACGGAAGGCGAAGATACCCAGACCGGTGATACTGAACCGCGTCGTCGTCGTCGTCGCAGCCGTCGTGGCCGTCGTCAGAATGATTCGGTAGAGACGGCAGAAACCGAAAAAACGTCTTTCGTGCCCAACGAAGTTATGCTCGCCACAGGCGCGGGTGCCACTGCCGCTGCTGATGCCGTCACAACAGCACAAGCTGACGCCGCAGAAAGCAAGGCTGTCACAACACCGGCAGAAAACAATGCGGCTTCTGGCGATACCGCATCGTCGGCGCAAAGCGATCAGTCGACTACCGTGTCGGATACCACTGCGACCAAAACCGCAGCAACCGCTGCACCAGCCGCTGATCATCCGGTGGCTGCCCTGGCCGAACCGGCGGCTGCATCCGAGCCCGTTGCGCGATCAACCCCCGTTGACGCAGTGACACCGGCCGCACCCGCTGAGCCAGTGGAACCAGCCGTAGCTGCTGCGACTGACACTGCCGCGACAGCAGCCGCCAGCATTGCTGCGACCGAGACACCTGTCCAAGTCGCGGAAAATGCCGGGACACAGGCTCAGGCCCCTGCCGAACAGTCAGACCAACAGGCGGAGCCAAAACCTGCGGAAACGACTAAAGAACCGGTGGCGGCTGCAGCTGCTGTATCGGCTCCGACGCCAGTTCCAGCACCGGCTGCCATTTCTGCTCCCGCCGTTGAGACCAACAAGGAAGCGCTTAAAGAAATCGTTTCTGGCGTCGGTATGGAATGGGTAGAGACCCGCTCCGGACTCACGGAAGACGCGATGATGGCCCCTCCTCCAAAACCTGCCGGACGGCCTCGCAAGGCGCGTAGCAAGGCTCAGGCGGAACCATTGGAAATCGTGGAAACCCGCGACGAGTAAACCACTGCCGGCCTGTCTCCAATACTGGAAACAGGCCGTACAATGGAAAAAGCCCCTTGTCTGTAGCGCTGTGTTAAAACACGGTGCAATGACAAGGGGCTTTTTATTTGTCTGCTGCGATAAACGTGAACACCGCGTCCCTATCGCAACGCGTGGTTTTGTTGCTGCGTAGCTTTATTGCAGCGTGATGTTCCCCGCCTTGATAATCTTGGCCCAGTCTTCGCGTTCCTTGTCGGAATAGGATTTGAATTCGGATGAGGTCATGGGCATGATCTCTACGCCCAGCGCCTGCACTTTTTTGCTCACCGTCTCACTTTCCAGCGTGGCTTTCAGATCCGAATCCAGCTTTTTCACGACCTCGTCGGGCATGCCCGCCGGACCGACCAGGCCCTGCCAGGCATAAGCAACAAAATCGCCCACCCCTTCCTGGGCCATAGTAGGCACATCAGGCAGCAAAGCCAGACGCTCTGGCACGGTCACGGCCAGCACCCGGGCTTTGCCCGCCTCTGCGATGATTTCACGCGCAGCGTTTACCCGGTCAGTGCTGTAGGTTTGCAGCAACGCAGTGTCAGCCTGGCCATTGACGACCGCCGCCAGTTTCCAGCCTAGATCCATCGCATCCTGAAACCCGGTATTGGCGCCTCTTACGCCAAAAATAGGAAGCAAATGAGCCGCATCCCCCACAAACATGACCCGTTTATGCACATAGTCGGGCAAGGTGAGCGCACGCGCCGAATAGACCGAAGCCCAGTCCATTTCCCAGCATTTATCCTGGTAGCCCATCATCTGCAGTTGCGCATTGACCGCTGCCGCCAGATTCTCGGGTTTGAGCGCTTCTTCGCTGCTGACGTCGGCCCCCAGCTGATAATCAAAACGCCAGATATTGTCCGGCTCTTTATGCATCAAAATCGTATTGCCAGGATTCCAGTTGGGCGAAAAGAACGCCAGCCGCTCCGTAGGCAGATCCAGATCAATGCGGATATCTACAATAACAAACCGGCCTTCATAGCTGTCGCCTTCCAGGGCAAGCCCAAGTTGCTGGCGCACCGTGGAGCGGGCGCCGTCGGCGGCGACCAGCCAGTGAGTGCGGCAGGTATATTCGCCTTCAGGCGTATCAATGACCAGGGCAACGCCCGATTCGTCCTGGGCAAAAGAGGTGAGCCGATTACCCCAGCACAAGCGGATCAGCGGCTGCGCCTGCGCAGCTTGAACCAAATAGGTTTCCAGCCAGTTCTGCTGCAGATTATTCAGCGGCGCGAAACTGTCGTTATCATCGACCGGCGTTTCCATGCGAAATACCCGTTCACCTTTATAGTACGAGTTGCCACTGGTCCAGGGCAGCGCCTTGGTCAAGATGCGCGTTGCGACGCCGGCAAAATCCAGGATTTCCATTGAACGTTTGGTAAAAACAATGGCCCGGCTACCCTCGGTCACCTGGCATTCCGATATCAGCACGTTCGAGCGGATGCCGTGGCGCGCCAGAATAAGCGCGGTAACCAGCCCGATAGGGCCGCCGCCTACAATAGTTACCGGCGCTGTTGCGTCTTGCCCTGCGCCGGGGTGGTATGGGGCATAGACGGTATAAGGGTGATACAGAGAGGCGCGCGGTTGCCGCAAGGGCTGGTGCATAAGAAGTCTCCTGACGCTGTTATCCTGAAGTGCCGCAAGCCCTGAGGCACTATTTTTTGGCAGTTTAATTGAAAAATCAACTAAATTCAAGCAACTGGATATGGGTATTTACCCGTGATACAGCGGCAGCGCACGCAGGTTAAACGCGGCGCTCGCATGCCCGTTAATCAGTCAGATTCTGGTGGATTTTGCTAAACAGCCCGAACAACGTCTGTTTTTCGCGAGGAGTGAGGGATTTGAGCGCCACTTCGTTGCGCTGGACAATCAGGTCTACGATATCGGTGTAAACCAGCTGCCCAGTCGGGGTCAAAAACAGTTCAAATGCTCTTGCGTCCCGACTGTCGCTGCGTTTTTCTATGATGCCTTTTTCAACCAGCGACACGACTGCCCTGCTTGCCTGGCTCTTATCCAGGTTGGCCAGCCGGGCCAGCTGAATCACTGACAAGGTCCCGTAATAGCCCAGAACGGCGATCGTGCGCCCTTCCCCGGCATTCAGAGCGATGCGCTGAATATCTGAGTAGTCGACACGCCGATCGATCAGTTTGGATAACTGATGCAGCTGGTAGGTCAGCGTTTTTTCGAGTCGAAAAGCGTCAGAATCCATCGGCGCCTCCTGCCTCAGACAGACACTGCTTCACTGGATTGGCGTGTGAGCAGGGCCATCAGTCGCGCCAGTTCCGTACGCAGTTCGCGTCTGTCAATCACCATGTCCACCGCGCCTTTTTCAAGCAGGAATTCGGCACGCTGAAACCCTTCAGGCAACTGTTCGCGAACGGTCTGCTCGATCACGCGCGGACCGGCAAAACCGATAAGCGCCTTAGGCTCGGCAATGACGACATCGCCCATGAACGCGAAGCTTGCAGAAACGCCGCCCATTGTCGGGTCGGTCAGCACACTGACAAACGGCAGTCCTTCCTGGGACAGGCGGGTCAGCATGGCATTGGTTTTTGCCATTTGCATCAGCGAGAACAGGCTTTCCTGCATGCGGGCACCGCCAGAGGCAGCCACACAGATAAACGGTGTCTTGTTCTGGATAGCCGCGCGAACGCCCCGCACGAAGCGCTCGCCCACGACCGAGCCCATGGACCCACCCATAAAATCGAATTCAAAGCAGGCAAGCACAACGGGAACGGTACAGATGCTGCCGCTCATGACAACCAGCGCATCAGATTCGCCTGATTTTTGCGTGGCTTCGGCCAGCCTTTCGGGATACTTGCGGCTATCCTTGAACTTGAGGGGGTCAGTAGAGCGAATGCCTTCGCCGATTTCTACACGACCGTCTGTGTCCAGCAGCGCGTCAATCCGCGCACGCGCGTTCAATCGCATATGGTGGCTGCATTTTGGACATACATGGACCGTCTCGACCAGGTCGTCGTTATACAGCACCGACTCGCAGGACGGGCATTTGACCCACAGGCCCTCGGGCACACGTCGCCCCTGCTGCTCTGTCTTTTTGTTGATGCGCGGTGGAAGAATCTTGTCTAGCCAACTCATTGTCAATCCTTATTTCTGAATGCTTATTTTCTGTTCTGATCCAGCGCCTGCCGGATCTCGCGCAGCCAGTCCCCGGCAGCGGTTACTGCCACGTCGGACGGGTTGGCCGATGGATGTTGGGCGATCGCTTGTGTCATGGTTTCGATCAGGCGACTGCCGATAACGACTGCGTCGGCGGCTTCGGCAACCTGCACAGCACTGGCTGCATCGCGAATGCCGAAACCGACACCAACCGGAATGGATACATGTTTTTTGATGCTTGCGACTCGTTCGCGCACCTGGCTGATATCAATGGCCGATGACCCGGTAGTGCCTTTGAGGGACACGTAGTAAAGATACCCTTCGGCCCGTTTTGCCACTGCCTGGATCCGCGCCTCCGTAGAGGTGGGCGACAGTAGAAAAATAGGCGAAATCCCCTGGGCGCGAAGATCGCCGGCAAAATCATCATATTCTTCTGGCGGACAGTCTACAATCAATATCCCGTCCACGCCCGATTTGCCTGCCTGGGCTGCAAACTGTTGCTGACCCATGGCTTCAATCGGATTGGCATAGCCCATTAAGACGACTGGCGTGCTTTGGTCCATCTTGCGAAACACGGCGACCATGTCCAGCACATCGCGCAAGCCCACGCCCCGAGCAATGGCGCGTGCTGTGGCCTGCTGAATCACGGGGCCATCGGCCATGGGATCGGAAAAAGGCACGCCCAGCTCGATAATATCGGCCCCGGCCCTGACCAACCCGTGCATGAGCGGAACTGTTGCCGCCGGATTCGGGTCACCTGCCGCGATGTAAGGAATCAGGGCAGTACGCCGTCCCAGCCTTGCAAATGTTTTATTGATCCGTTGCTGGCTCATTACCGCTCCTTACAACGCAATGCCGGTATATTCGGCAACGGTATGCATATCCTTGTCGCCGCGGCCCGACAGGCACACCAGCAAAATGGAGTCGCGTGACAGGGTGGGAGCCAACGTCGCTGCGTAGGCCAGCGCATGCGCCGACTCCAGGGCCGGCATGATGCCTTCCAGACGGCAGCATTGGCCAAACGCGTCCAGGGCAGCATTGTCGCCTACGGCCACATAGGTGGCGCGTTTACTGTCGTGCAGCCAGGCGTGTTCAGGCCCGACACCGGGGTAATCAAGCCCGGCCGATACAGAATGGGTTTCCTGAATCTGCCCGTCGCGATTCTGCAGTACGTAAGTGCGATTGCCATGCAGGACGCCCACCCGGCCGCCGTTGATGGAGGCCGCGTGACGGGGCGTATCCAGTCCCTGGCCGGCGGCTTCAACGCCGATCAGCTTGACCTTGGCATGCGACAGATACGGATAGAAAATGCCCATTGCATTGGAACCGCCACCAACACAGGCGATGACCGCATCCGGCTGGCGACCGGCACAGGCCGGCATCTGCTCTATGCACTCCTGGCCAATGATTTGCTGGAAGTCTCGCACCATCACCGGATAGGGATGAGGACCAGCAACAGTGCCGATAATGTAATAGGTGTCGTCAATGCGGGCGACCCAGTCACGCATGGCTTCGTTCAGGGCATCTTTGAGGGTACGCGATCCGGATTCTACCGGCACCACCGTCGCCCCCAGCAGCTTCATGCGGTACACGTTTGAAGCCTGCCGCCGCACGTCTTCGGCGCCCATATAGATTACGCATTCCATCCCATAGCGCGCAGCCACCGTCGCCGTCGCGACGCCATGCTGGCCCGCGCCGGTTTCCGCAATAATGCGCCTTTTGCCCATTTTGCGTGCCAGCAGGATTTGCCCAATACAATTGTTGATCTTGTGCGCACCGGTATGGTTCAGGTCTTCGCGCTTGAACCAGATTTGCGCCCCGCCCAGCTGCTCAGACCAGCGGCGGGCGTGATAGACCGGGCTGGGACGCCCGACAAAATGCGCCAGTTCGTACCGATACTCAGCGACAAAATCAGGGTCTTCCTTGTACTTTTCATAGGCGTCATTCAGTTCCGAAACAGCGTGCATCAGCGTTTCGGCGACAAAAACGCCACCGTAACGGCCGAAATGGCCCCTGTTGTCGGGAAAGGAATAAGCAGTCAAATTGGCTCCTGGCGTCGGGTTCAGACGAGCAGTAAAGGGCTATTTTACATGTTTTAACAACGTGCAGCGCTGATAATTCCGGGGATATCCAATATGGCGTTCATGGCCTTTCGCAGCTGTTCGCCGTCCCGCACCTCAACGGTGAAATGCAGATGGGCAATCGAGGCCTTGCTCTGCGTGTTGACACCCACCACATTCAGTTTCATGCGAGAAAACAATTCAGTCAGATCCTTGAGCAGGCCGCTACGATCCTGCGAATGGATGGCTATATTGACCGGATAGACCGTATCTTCGGTATCTCCCCAGGCAACCTCGATAACACGCTCGGGGCTTTTGTTTTTCATGACCGCAAACGAGGGGCAATCGCTGCGGTGAATGGACACGCCCCGCCCCCGCGTGACAAAGCCGCTGATCGGGTCCGGAGGCGCCGGATGACAGCACCGGGCCAGTTGCGTAAGCAGTGAATCGACGCCGACCACCAGCACACCGCTTTTGCCAGTCTTGACCGCGCTTTGCGCCCCCGACTCGCGCGCCACGATGGTATCGTACGCAGCGCCGGGGTCAGGATCAGGTTCCTGAAAGGCCGTCGCGATCTGTCGCAGACTGAATTCATCCTTGGCAACAGCGACATACAGATCATCGCTGTTGGCAAAGCCCAGGCGCTCAGCCAGCTGCTCCAGATTGACCGCTGTTTTGCCCAGCCGGGCCAACTCCTTTTCCACCAGATCCTGACCGGTCGTTATCCGCTTTTGCAGTTCGATGGCGTTGAACCACAATCGCACCTTGGCACGGGCACGCGGGCTGGCCAGATATCCCAGCTGGGTATTGACCCAGTCACGCGACGGTCCGCCTGACTTGGCGGCGATGATTTCCACCGTCTGCCCGTTGAGCAGCTTGGTATTGAGCGCCACCATCTGCCCGTCTACCCGCGCGCCCCGGCAGCGATGCCCCAGGTCTGTATGAAGATGATAGGCAAAATCTACCGGCGTGGCGCCTTCAGGCAATTCGATAACGCGCGCCTGCGGCGTAAGCACATAAATGCGTTCAGCCGCTTTTGTATTGTGGCGTTCCTGCCGGGACTGCCCTACTTTGGGCTCCGGTGCGGCCGGCACCGCTGCATCGACCGGTGCCTTTGCGGCTGCGGTCGATGCCTGGAGAGAACTATCCGGTGGATCGTTGACCGGCAGGCCGACTTCCTTGCGCCATGCCAGCAACTGGCGCATCCAGGACACCTGGCGGTCGTACATGGACACGGCAGCGATCTGGCCGCCCTTGGGACCCGCCTCTTTGTAACGCCAGTGCGCCGCCATCCCGTACTCGGCAAAATCGTGCATCTTGCGGGTGCGAATCTGAGCTTCGAAAGTATGCCCATCAGTGGTTTGGAGCACCGTATGCAAAGACCGGTAACCATTGGGCTTGGGACGCGCGATGTAGTCATCAAACTCGTTCATGACCGGCGTCCAGCGGGCTTGCAGCAGCGACAGCGTGGCATAGCAGTCCCGCTCATTGGCAACAATGATGCGGATGGCCAGCAGGTCATACAGCTGGTCAAACGTCAGACGCTTGTTGCGCATTTTGTTATAGATACTGTAGATATGCTTGGCGCGCCCCGACACGTCGGCCTCGATACCCATATCGGCCAGCGATCCGGCGATGTCGTCGGTCAGGCACTGGATGCGCGCTTCGCGTTCGATGCGCTTGCCCTCGAGTTTGCGAGCAATATCCTTATAGATATCGGGCGACAGGAACCGGAAAGACAAGTCTTCCATTTCCCACTTGATTTGCCAGATACCCAGTCGGTTGGCCAGGGACGCATAGACGTCCCGCGTTTCTTCGGCCAGTTCGATCGGGCACGGATTTTTGGTTTCAGCGTACCAGCGCAGCGTTTGCAGGCGCGACGCCAGGCGAATCAACACAATCCTAAGGTCGCTGGCCATCGCCAGCAGCATCTTGCGCAGCATTTCCCGCTGGCCGGACGATTCGTTGTGCCCTTGCGATGAGGCGTTGCGCGCGATCGCCCCGATCCGTAACAGCGCCCGCGAGCCGTTGATCAAACTGAAGGTTTCCAGTCCGAAAAGCTTGATAAGCTCATTTTTCTGATCCCGCGCAGAATCGTCCTCCAGATCAATGGGGATGGCCAGCACCAATGCCGCAACCAGCGTAGCGGCATCCAGTTGCAACTGGCAGAGGATTTGCAACATGCCCTTGGCGTGATGGATGGACGGCTCGCCGGTTGCGATGGATGCATCCTGCAAAATCGGGTCGCACCAGGCGACGGCCTGCTCCACCATTTTGCGGCCAGCATCGTCCAGACCGGCACATACGGCATTCATCCATGCGTTGTCCTGGAAGGAATCCGGTATGAACTCGGGTTCTGTTGTTTTCATAAGCGGGAGCAGGTGGATATATTGGAAATGTCAATAAAAGTGGCAACAGCCTGCGTTCCCTGATTGTCAATCCATCATGGCAACACCAGGCGGACAGAAACGATCGGGCCAGCAACGGCATGTTTGTACAAATAGGTATTTTAACGCCGCTGGCCAAAAAAGAGCAGGCTTGCGTGATTTGTTTATCCGGTAGACAATTTGACGAGTACAGTAAATAGCCGGCGGCAACCGCAAATTCCTTGTAGCACAACCAGATGCGCTGCAAGATCAGACCAGCGCCCTGCCCCTGGCTCGCAGACTGCCTGCGCAGATTGGCGCGCATTGCTGTCTCGTCCCACCAACCGTTTATCGACAGGAGACGCGTTGCCGGCTTGTAGCACCCATAAGGACTGGCGTCACTTTATTGCCGCCGGACCTGCCGGCATTTTATTCTATGTCAAATGATATTACCGGCAACTCGCTGCTGATCGTGTGGCACTCCAGAACCGGTGCCGCCGAAGCCGCGGCAAGGCAGGCTTACAAGGCGGCGCAGGCGATCCGCAACGAGCTTGGCGAGCCCCACCGCAACGTCTACCTCAAGCGTGCCTGCGACGTGACGCCCCAAGATATGCTTGAAGCGGGCGCATACCTGTTTTGCGCACCGGAAAATCTGGCTTCGCTCAGCGGCCAGATGAAGGAGTGCCTCGACCGCTTGTATTATCCGGTGCTGCACCGTATAGAAGGCCGCATTTTCGGTGTGATCATTACCGCCGGCAGCGATGGTGAAGGCGCGCTGCGCCAGTTGCGGCGCATTTGCAGCGGCTGGCGGCTCAATGAACAGGTGCCCGGTATTATCCTGAATATGCGCAGCGATACCGAAGAGTCCATTCTGGCGCCCAAAACGCTCTCCGAGACACAACAGCAGCAGGCTGGGGAAATCGGTGCAACCCTGTTCGCGCTGCTGTAAGCCTCTGTTGCGCCGCCTTGCGGTCTATCAATCGGGAACTGGCCTGCCGACACAACCTGCTTTTCATCGGGCGTAGCCACCCGCAAAGGAGGAATCCGGATGTCATCGTCGTCGTCACGCATGGCGTCGGGCCAGCGCCGCAGCGTGCGGGTGCCCGCCAGTGCAACAACGATGTCAAGGTGAGTGTTATGGACGGCGCAGGGAATGTAGGTAACATAGGCAGGTAACATAGCGCGCCCGCCGCTGTTGTCGACGGGCGCCAGCGCGTGACTGGCCGGCGTCGTTACTTGCGCATTATCGGATAAATTGCGAGCTTACAGCGCCGCCGTTGCGACGATTTCCACTTTATAGTCCGGGTTGGCCAGACGGGCTTCGATGGTGGCGCGTGGCGGGGCATTTTCTTTTGAAACCCACTCGTCCCAGGCCTTGTTCATTTGATCGAATTCCTTCATGTTGGCCACGAAGATCTGCACCATCAGCAAACGCTCCTTGCTGGTACCCGCTTCCTTGAGCAGGGAATCGATGGTGGTCAGCACTTGCTTGGTCTGGCCTTCCATATCGAGCGTGGCATCGTCGGGCACCTGGCCGGCAAGATAGGCTACGCCGTTGAATACGGCCATATCGGAAAGGCGGCTGCCTACGTTGGTGCGCTTGATCTCACTCATGATTGACTCCTGTTTGATCGTTGTCGAAAGCGTGCATTATCACACAGCCAACACGATTGCGGCGCAAACAGAATGTCGTTTTTTCAATCACGCAGGCGGCAGGTCAAAGACGTGACGCAGGTAAGTCAGATAGGCCGGATCATCGCACATGGTTTTTTCCGGTTCGTCCGAAACCTTGGCGACCGGCTGCCCATTACAACGCACCATTTTCATGACGATCTGCAACGGCTTGACACCCAAATCGTTCGTCAGATTGGTGCCAATCCCGAAGGACACTTTGCAGCGTCCGCTAAAGCGCCGATGGATATCCATGGCCACCGGAAAACTCAAGCCGTCGGAAAACACCAATGTCTTGGTGGACGGATCAACCCGGTTATTGCGGTAGTGGGCCAGCAACCGCTCGCCCCATTCGAACGGATCGCCCGAATCATGCCGGGCGCCATCGAACAGCTTGCAGAAATACATATCGAAATCACGCAGGAATGCGTTGGTTCCGTACACATCGGACAGCGCAATCCCCAAGTCGCCCCGATACTCCATAGCCCATTTTTCCAAGGCAAAGACCTGGGAGTCACGCAAGCGCGGTCCCAATGCCTGGCAGGCCTGCAAATACTCGTGGCCCATGGTTCCCAAAGGCGTGACACCATATTGCTTGGCCATCAACACGTTGCTGCTGCCCGCAAAGTTGACGCCCATCTGTTTTTGTAGTGTCTGCACCACTTCGTGGTGCCACTCGCCGGAAAAACGGCGGCGGGTGCCGTATTCGGCCACCTTGAAGTGAGCCATATCGGCCGAGCTGGTGATCAGCTGGATTTTCTCTTCAAGGCGCCGTCGCCCCTCTTCGTAGTGCAGGCCCGGCGCCTTGTTGCGAAAATACACTTCGTTGACAATAGCCAGTACGGGTATTTCGAACAGGATGGTGTGCAGCCAGGAGCCCTTGACCTCAATCGAGATTTCGCCCGGTTCCTGGCCTGGGGTAACGGAAATGCATTTCTCGGGCAGATGAAACAGCCCCAGAAACTCGACAAAATCCCCTTTGATAAAGCGCAGATTACGCAGATAGTCCAGCTCGTCTTCGGAAAACTTGAGTTGGCACAACTCGTGGATTTCGCTGCGGATTTCTTCGATATACGGCTGCAGGTCAATGCCTTTGGAGCGGCATTTGAACCGGTATTCGACCTGTGCCCCCGGAAAGTGATGCAGTACCACCTGCATCATGCTGAACTTATACAGGTCTGTATCGAGTAGGGATTGGATGATCATGGTAACGTCATAGATGTTTTCATAACCATATCACAGCTATAGGGTTTTGAGCATATTCCCCTAAAGATTAGGTAAAATCCTAGTTTGACAAATAAATATTTAATCTGGAGTGGTAATGACTCACGTCGTGACCGAAAACTGCATCAAATGTAAATACACCGACTGCGTCGATGTCTGCCCGGTTGATTGCTTCAAGGAAGGCCCCAATTTTCTGATTATCGATCCGGACGAATGCATCGACTGCGCCGTCTGTATACCCGAATGCCCTGCGAATGCCATTTTCGCTGAAGAAGATGTACCCCAGGACCAAATGAAGTTTATCGCCATCAACGCCGAGCTCAGTGCTGATTACCCAACCATCAGCCGGTCTGTCAAGCCTTTGCCTGACGCCGACGAATGGAACGGTAAAGAAAATAAACTGCAACACCTCGAACGTTGAGAGAAGGCA
>NZ_JBQEAU010000073.1:0-23111 GCF_052108595.1 Advenella sp. | reverse complement strand
AAGAGGAATGGTCTGCTGAACCCGCCGGATCAGGAACGGAGCCGGGTGGCTCGGTTCGTGAATTTCAAAATAACTGCTGATTTTTTCAAGTGCAACCATCGCCTCGTCGCGCGTTTTGATTTGCACTTCTGTCCATGACACCGACCTTTCCGCCATTTGCTGTTGCGCTGTTGCGATATTGCCGGCGGCAGGTTCAACCACACCTTGCTCGCCATTGTTATCTACACCCGTGCTATCGGGCTGTTGCGCTTGCCACGTTGCCGAAGCACCTAATGCACTTGTGATCAGCTCAAAACTTCGCTGCAGCGATGATGCCGACGGCGCCCACTCTGTGCCAAGCTTTTCGGTGGCCAGTTCCACAATGCCCTGCAGGCTTTTTGCTGCGCCGCTCAATCCGATCATTTCCGGAGCACCCGCAATAGCAGCCTGGTTCAGCGTTTCCACCAAACGAGCCCGGCCACCGGGGAACAGATCGGCACGCGAGCCTTCCATGATGGATTCAGCATCGCGCAACGACAACTGGCCGTGTGCGCCGGTGAGCAGGTTGGCGCTGCGTACGCTTCGTCCTACACCTTGCATATCTGCCAGAGAATTGATGGCGTTGATGCGGGGCAACGGATCTTCGTAATCATCTTCAACCAGTTGCGGATAGACGCCAATCCAGCATTTTTGCAGAGCATCGTGCGCCAACCGGATACCGCTGGCGTAGCCTGCGAGACCATTTTGTGACGCCCATGCGCAAGCCAGCGCATGGATCACGCGTAAATCGCAGGTTCTGTCACAAAGCGCGAGCGCTTGCTTTTCAACCTGGTTCCAATCCGGAGCCTGAGCATCAATAATCGTATCGCCAAACTGTTGTTCCGGCTTTTCTACTACCGCCTGCTGTAATGCCAGAAACGCAGCATCGTACTCCAGATTTTCGCCACCGTTGTCTTCGCTAAACGCAGAGAACAATTCATCAAATGTTTTCATGTACCCCGGCTATCCTAAACATGCATTGTGAAACGTGTGTGACGTTTGTTCTTCACACAACTTGCGCATTTCGCTACACGTTACACATTAAAATTCATATTGAGACTAGTGGAAACCCTAGCGATTTGCGCAAATGCCAATTGAAATCTTACAAAAGTTATCTTCCATCATAAGGTTTCAGTCTTGGCAAAATTATGTCAATTAAAATTAAAAACACTTTATTACATATACACACAAAATATTTTTGAGCAATTTCGATTTACTTTGGCGATGATCGTGCATTTTGCACCGCATTTGCCACTTGCAGACATGCATGCTTACATCATTTACATGATGAAAATATGCGCATGGCATCTTGCGCCATGGGCACTTAGCGTACGTTCTGTGGCAGCCACAGTACCAGGTCCGGAATCCAGTAGATAATCATCACGCCAACGATCATCAGCAGGAACATGGGCAGCGCCACCCTGGCGATATAGGGAAGCTCCTTTTTGGTCATGCCGGACAATACAAACAAATTAAAACCAATAGGTGGCGTGATTTGAGCCATCTCAATAACGAAAATCAGAAAGACACCAAACCACACCAGGTCAAGCCCTGCAGCCTGTACGGTAGGAAGTAGCACACCGATAGTGAGCACTACCATTGAGATCCCATCCAGAAAGCAGCCCAATAAGACGAAGAACGCCATAAGCGCGAGCACAAGACCAAACTGCGACAGTCCCAGGGACGCGATCCATTCGGCCAGCGCGCGTGGCAACCCGATATAGCCCATTGCCAGCGTGAGGAACTGGGCGCCAGCCAGAATCAGCGCAATCATGCAATACAGTCGTGTTGCGCCCAGCAACGAGTCCTTGAACGCGGCCCAGCTCATGGAGCCTTGCAGTACGGAAAGAAGGAAAGCACCGACAACGCCGAGCGCTGCAGCCTCAGTAGCCGTTGCGATGCCAGTATAGATAGAACCAAGTACAGCCACAATCAGCAACACCACCGGGATCAGATAACGGGACTCGGCAATTTTCTGTCGGAACGTCATTTTGTTCTGCTCGGGTGGAATGGCCCCGGGATGAAGCAGTGACCACACAATGATGTAACCCATGAACAAAACAGCCAGCAGAATACCTGGTACCACGCCTGCAATAAATAGCCGGGAGATGGACACGTTGGCGGCAACGCCATACACAATCATAATAATGGATGGCGGAATAAGCAGGCCGAGCGTGCCGGCGCCCGCCAGCGTACCCAGCACCTGATCGTCGGGATAGCCACGACGCTTGAGTTCGGGAATCGTCATTTTTCCGATGGTGGCGCAGGTCGCTGCCGATGAACCTGAGACGGCGGCGAAAATGGCGCAGCCAATAATATTGGTATGCAGCAGCTTACCAGGCAACCGGTTCAGCCACGGGGCCAGGCCACGAAACAGATCGGTGGAGAGCCGGGAGCGAAACAGAATTTCGCCCATCCATAAAAACAGCGGCAGCGCGGTCAGCGTCCAGCTCGAGGACGCACCCCATATAGTTAGCGACATGGCATCGCCCGCCGGTCTGGAGGAGAACAGCGCCATGGTCAGCCAAGCGCAACCGGACAGTGTCAGGCCAACCCAGACCCCTGCGCCCAGAAAGCCGAAGATGGCAACCAGCAGGACAATAATGACAATTGACTCATTCATAATGCATTCCGCGCAGTATGCGCATGATTTGCCGGCGATCTTGCCCGGCACGGATTACCCAAAGGAAGGTGTCCTGACCACCGATCAGGTCTGGATGGAAACCGGCTCTTCCTCTGTGCGCGAGTAGCCTTTTTTGAGGGAACTGATAAATTCGTCCACAATCGCGATGCAAAATAGCAGGCAACCGGCAGCCATACCCAACTGTGGGATCCACAAGGGCGTAGCATCTTCTCCGGTAGACAGATCGTGATAACTATAGGAGTCCATGACCAGCTTGATGCTGAACCAGGCCAGTGCCCCCGACAGCACTGTCGCAACCACAAGTGTGAACAGGTTCAGATAGTGGCGCGCGCGCGGCTTGAGCGCAGACAGAATCAGCGTGACCCGAATATGTTCGTTGTTGCGAAAGGTGCTGGCCAGCGCCAAAAAACCTGCCGCTGCCATGGAGTAACCGGCATAGGCATCGAGCCCCGGAAAATTGGTTCCCATTTGCCTGATGATGATGGACCAGAGCACAAATACCAAAATGCCGATCATGAACAGCCCGGCGAGCCAGGCGGCGCCTTCATAGACACAGTTAAGCAAACGTCTCATTTTGATTTGTAGTCGTTCAGCAGTTTTTCACCATCTGCACCAGCTTTCTTGGTCCAGTCGGCAATCATGCTCTCGCCGATTTTGGTCAGGCCGGCAATCAGCTCGCTCGAGGGTTTAACTATTTCCACACCATTCTTTACCAATTGCTCGTTGTACCATTTGGTTTTTTCCTGAGACAATGCCCAGCCGGTTTTTTCAGCTTCGGCTGCCGCATCCAGCAATGCCTTGCGCTCTTTATCGTCCAGTGCATCAAAGGCTCTTTTATTGACGATCAATGCATTCTTGGGTAACCAGGCCTGCGTGTCGTAGAGCTTTTTCAAATACTCATAGGTTTTGGTGTCGTAACCGGTAGAACCCGATGACATATATGAATCGACCACTCCCGTGGCCAATGCCTGGGACAGTTCCGCCTGCTGGATGGTAACCGGATGGGCGCCCACTTCCTGTGCAATTTTGGAAGTGACCGGGCTGTACGCACGCCATTTCAGGCCTTTCATGTCGTCAATCGAATTGAGCGTTTTATTGGTGTAGATCCCTTGCGGCGGCCACGCCACTGAATACAACAGCTTCATACCCTGGGATTCCAGTTTCTTTTCCAGATAGGGTTTCTGTGCCTGGTACAGTTTCCAGGCCTGTTCATAGCCGGTGGCCAAAAACGGCAGGCCATCCAGTTCATAAATGGGATCTTCGTTGGCGAAGTTGCTTAGCAGGATTTCACCGGCCTGAGCCTGATTACCCTGCACTGCCCGCTTGATTTCCGGCGCCTTGAACAGCGATGCGTTGGAGTGAACGGTAATTTTGAATTCGCCGCCCGTGGCATCGGACACAGCCTTGACGAATTTCATGGCAATTTCAGTATGAAAATTGGAATCAGGGTAAGCCGTGGGCAAGTCCCATTGCGTGGCGGCTGAAGCATTCACACTGAATAGAGCGGTGGCAAGCGCGGTCAGAACCAGAGCATTATTTTTCATGGGGGGCATCCTTCAATGTCAGGGTTATGCGGCCGCAGACGCAGCCTGAAGATGGGCAGTGTCTGGCGGACTGGCAGTTACGGTTATATCAGCCCTATGGCTGTCATACTTCAGAGAATATAAGATTTTTGCCGCAAGGGCACGAGAAGATTTTCAGGCAAAGGGAAAACACTGATAGGGTCTGCACCGAAACCGGGCGGCGTTCGGACGCGCAAGCCAGAGGCCGGTGCTAGCATATTTACAGACTTACAGACAATTGGACACAACGATTACGCCGCACAACCGGGCAGCACTGCTTCACGTATCGTCTCCTGTGCCGCTTTGTGTATCGCTTCAGGTGCCGCTTCCAGACGACAGTGCCGTTGCGGCGGTGATACGCTTGCGATCAAGCCGACATGTATGAAGGCGCGGCATGCAAGCGTTTATGCCAGCCAAATGATACCGCCGAAAACATTGGCATGATTTGTGCTGATACACTTGCATGACGCCCGTTCAGAAAATGACGAGCACAATTTTCAGAATCAATATTTTTATTAGAGACAGGCAGGACAAAAAACATGAGCAAGTGGCAATTCTGGGTAGACCGTGGCGGCACCTTCACCGACATCGTCGCAATCAATCCGCAAAAAACCTTATTGACCAGAAAACTGCTCTCGGACAATCCCGATCATTATGAGGATGCAGCGATTGAGGCAATACGCGATCTTCTTGGCGTTGCCAAGGGTGATCCGATTCCGGTGCAAAATATCGATTGCGTCAAAATGGGGACCACGGTTGCCACCAATGCACTGCTGGAGCGCAAAGGCGAACGTGTTGTTTTTTTGACAACCCGCGGCTTTGCCCACGCCTTGCGAATTGCATACCAGAATCGCCCGCGATTGTTCGATCGCCATGTGGTCCTGCCCGAGATGCTTTATGAACAGGTGCTGGAAGCCGACGAACGGATCGACGCGGCCGGCGATGTCATCACAATAATGGACGAACAGGCGCTGCGCGCGCAGCTGCAAGCGGCTTACGATCAGGGCCTGCGCAGTATTGCAATTGTATTTATGCATGCCTGGCGCAACCCGGCTCACGAGAAGCTGGCAGCCCAGCTGGCGCAGCATATCGGCTTCACGCAGATCTCTGCATCGCATGATGTCAGCCCGCTGATCAAATTTGTGTCGCGCGGCGATACCACGGTGGTAGATGCCTATCTGTCGCCGATCCTTCGCCGCTACGTGGATCGGGTCGCCTCGCAATTGCCCGGCGTCAATCTGATGTTCATGCAGTCTTCGGGCGGCCTGTCGGACGCCCACCGCTTCCGTGGCAAGGACGCCATCTTGTCTGGCCCGGCCGGCGGCATCGTCGGGATGGCGCGCAGCAGCCAACAGGCGGGCTACGAGAAAATAATCGGTTTTGACATGGGTGGCACTTCGACCGATGTGTCGCATTTTTCCGGTGTTTACGAACGCGATTACGAAACCTCTGTGGCCGGGGTACGCATGCGCACGCCCATGATGCGTATCCATACTGTGGCAGCCGGCGGCGGCTCAATTCTGCATTTTGACGGCGCGCGCCTGCGTGTCGGACCGGATTCGGCAGGCGCCAACCCCGGCCCTGCTTCTTATCGCAAACAGGGCCCGCTGACTATTACCGATTGCAATGTCATGCTGGGTAAAATCCAGCCGGATTACTTTCCGGCGGTGTTCGGCGCCAATGGCAATGAACCGCTGGATACACAGGTTGTGACCGAAAAGTTCGGTTTGCTGAGTGCGCAGGTTAGCAAGGCTACGGGCCGGCAGGTGAGCCCGGAAGAGGTGGCCGCAGGCTTTCTGGCCATTGGCGTACAAAACATGGCCGAAGCAATCAAACGGATTTCAGTGCAACAGGGCCACGATGTCACGCGCTATACGCTGACCACGTTCGGCGGCGCCGGAGGCCAGCACGCTTGCCTGGTTGCAGATGCGCTTGGCATGACAACTGTGTTTGCCCATCCATTGGGCGGGGTGCTGTCAGCCTATGGCATGGGTCTGGCAGATCAGGTGGCCATTCGCCAGCAGACCGTGGAAAAGCCGCTACATGACAGCCTGATCCCGGAACTGGAGCAATTACGCGACCAGTTAGGCGCGCAGGCCAGCGCAGAATTGAAGACACGGCTGACCACAGGCATGCAGATCGTGCTGAACACCCGTGCACTGTTGAAATACCAGGGCACCGACAGCGCCCTGGAAGTGAATTTTGCCGATGCAGAACACATGCTTGCTGCATTCAATGAACAGTATCGCCAGCGGTACTCGTTTCTGATCGAAGATCGTGCGCTGGTTGTCGAATCCTTGCTGGTTGAAGCGGTGATTGCCGGCAGCCGGATTGACGAGGCGTTGATTACGCGGCGCGATGACAGCCAGCCTGTGGCAGATTCACGTCGCCAAATGTACAGCAACGGCGCCTGGCATGACACACCGGTATTCCGGCGACAAGCGCTGCAGGCTGGCGATGTTGTTGCCGGCCCCGCGATTATTTCCGAAGCCAACCAGACCACGATTATTGAAGCAGGCTGGTCGGCAACCCTCAACGGCAAGGATCATCTGATTCTGACGCGGACCGTCCCCCTGCGTAATGCACTAGCCGTTTCCACGGATGCCGACCCGGTGATGCTTGAAGTCTTCAATAATCTGTTTATGTCGATTGCCGACCAGATGGGCCTGAGTCTGCAGAACACCGCCTATTCGGTCAATATCAAGGAGCGGCTGGATTTTTCCTGCGCGATTTTCGATGACCAGGGCAATCTGATTGCCAATGCGCCGCATATGCCGGTGCATCTGGGATCCATGAGCGAATCGATCAAGACGGTCATGCGGGAAAATGCCGGGAACATGCGTCCGGGCGATGCCTATGTGGTGAACGATCCCTATCACGGCGGCACGCATTTGCCGGACATCACCGTTATCACACCTGTGTTTGCTCGTGACCAAAAGCAGATCATTTTTTATGTCGGATCACGCGGGCACCACGCCGATGTCGGCGGGCTCACGCCCGGCTCAATGCCACCGGACTCGACGACCATCGAAGAAGAAGGCGTGCTTTTCACCAATTTCCAGCTGGTTCGCAACGGTCGGTTCCGCGAACGGGAAGCGCGGGACATTCTGATGTCGGGCAGGTATCCGGCCCGCAACCCCGACCAAAACCTGGCCGATCTGCAGGCACAGATTGCAGCCAACCAGAAGGGCGTCAGGGAACTGCATGCCATGTGCGATACGTTTGGACTGGAGGTCGTGCAAGCCTATATGCAGCATGTTCAGGATAATGCCGAGGCCTCGGTGCGTCGCGTGATTCCCCTGCTGCGTGATGGCAGCTACACCTATAAACTGGACAACGGCGCCGTAATACAGGTCGCGATCCGGATTCATGACGATCGTGAATCGGTGACTGTCGACTTTACCGGTTCATCTGCACAACTGACCAATAACTTCAATGCGCCTGCCTCGATCGCCGTGGCCGCCGTGCTTTATGTCTTTCGTACACTGGTGAACGATGAAATCCCGCTCAATGCCGGTTGCCTCAAGCCTATCAATATAGTGATCCCATCGGCATCCATGCTCAACCCCGAGCCGCCCGCTTCCGTGGTGGCCGGCAATGTGGAAACATCCATGTGCATTGTCAATGCGCTGTACGGCGCATTGGGTGTGCTGGCAGCCAGCCAGGGCACCATGAACAACTTCACTTTCGGCAATGCCCGCTACCAATATTATGAAACCGTCTCTGGCGGCACCGGCGCCGGCCCTGTGTATCTGGACTCGGACGACGAAGGCTTTGACGGTACCTCGCTGGTGCAGGCGCATATGACCAACTCCCGGCTAACCGACCCCGAAGTGCTGGAGCTGCGTTTCCCGGTACGCCTTGAATCCTATGCCATCCGCCACGGTTCCGGCGGCAAGGGCAAATGGCACGGTGGCGATGGCGGCGTCAGGCGCATGCGCTTTCTGGAATCGATGACCGCTGCCATTCTTTCCAATAATCGCAAATACGCACCCTTCGGTCTGAAGGGCGGGGAGCCGGGCCAGACCGGCAGGAACTATATCGAGCGGGCCGATGGTTCTGTGACAGAGCTTGGCCCGCAGGACAGTGCCAATCTGCAGCCGGGGGATATATTTGTGATTGAAACGCCGGGCGGCGGCGGTTACGGTCTGGCAGAATGAGCTGTCCCGATGCTGTCCGCGTGCGGCCCAGTGACGCAGATGTGGCCCGAACATGGCGTGGATGCCCTCGCCGTCAATAGGCTGCTGCGACTGGGCACAGGAGCGGTTGCTCAACTGACACAGGGCAACAGTGCCAGTGGCGCAGGATCAATTGACCGTGGCGCCCGGATCAAGTATTCCACCATGCAAAACGCAGAACGAACCATGCCTCAGGGCCGATGAAATCAGCTTCTTCATATTTCATTTGTATTGGTCCTGGAAGCGGATACACTATGCACAGGGGTGGCCACCCGGACTCCCGACAGTAATACGATACAACGATAAGAAACACGCATCCAAAGGAGACATGCTATGACATTCATTTCCAATACGGTCACACCGATTCGGTCCCTGGCGCTGGCGACCCTTGCTGCCTGCTGTGTCGCCAGCGCAGCGCACGCAGCCGGTTATCCCGAGCGCGCTGTTACCCTGATTGTGCCCTTCCCGCCTGCCGGCACAACCGATCTGATCGCCCGGCATGTTGCCCAGGCACTGGAAAAGGAACTGGGCCAGAGCATTGTGGTCGAGAACCGGGCCGGTGCCGGCGGCAATGTGGGCATGGGCGCACTGGCTCGCTCCAAAGCAGATGGCTATACCATTGGCATGGGCACCATCGGGACGCAGACCATCAACCAGTTTCTGTACAAGGATATGCCCTTTGATCCGCAAAAGGATTTTGCGCCCATTGCGTTGGCAGGTACCACACCGAATATCATTGCCGTCAATGCCAATTCCGATATCAAGTCGCTTGGCGACCTGATTGAAAAGGCCAAGACGGCAAAAGATAAAAAGCTCAGCTACGCTTCTCCAGGCGTGGGCTCATCGGTGCATCTGACCGGCGCCTATCTGGAAGACGCAGCCGGCATCAGCATGCTGCATGTGCCATTCAAAGGCGTGTCGGGCTCGATGCCTGCGCTGATCGGCGGCCAGGTGGACATACTGATGGACAACCTGCCCAGCACGCTATCACAAGTGAAAGATGGAGGAAAAGTGCGCGCAGTTGCCGTAACGGGCGCGCAGCGGGATCCTGCCATCCCGGATGTCCCGACGGTCGCCGAATCGGGCCTGCCGGGCTTTGATGTGAGCGCATGGTTTGCCCTGTATGCACCAGCCGGCACGCCTCCCGAGGCCATCAAGACGCTGGTTGCTGCTGCAGAAAAAGCATTGGCCTCGAACGAATTGAAACAGAAACTGCAGCAGACCAGCACCCAGCCAGGCACAATATTCGGCACTGATCTGACGGCATTCGAGGCCAAGGAACGTGAACGCTGGAACAAGCTGATTCAGGACAAACATATTCAGTCCAAATAGTTTTTATTGTTAACCCGTTCCGTGCGCGGAACATAGTTGAAAAAGGTTTATAGATTCATGAACGGAGCAGACAGTCTTTGCGATACCTTGCTGGAAAACGATATTGATGTATGTTTTGCCAACCCCGGTACCTCGGAAATGCATTTTGTAGCAGCGCTGGATCGCAAGCCGCAGATGCGCTGCGTACTGGGTGTTTTCGAGGGCGTGGTGACAGGCGCCGCCGACGGCTATGCACGAATGGCCGACAAGCCGGCAGCCACGCTGCTGCATTGCGGGCCCGGCATGGCCAACGGCCTGGCCAACATGCACAACGCCAGGCGCGCCCATACCCCCATGGTCAACGTCGTGGGCGATCACGCCAGTTATCATTTGCAATACGACGCACCGCTGACCAGCGATATCGAAAGCCTGGCCACACCCATGTCCGACTGGGTAAGGCGTATTGCGTCGGCCGACGATGTTTCCGGCGCTGCAGCGGCGGCGATCAGTGCAGCAAACAGCGGCTACGGGGCTGTGACCACGCTGATTCTGCCGGCAGATGCCGCATGGACTGAAACCTCCACCCCCATACAAAAGGCGCCGGCCGTCAAGCGCACACAGGTTGCTCCGCAAGCCCTGCGAGCGGCAACCGAAGCGCTCAATAACGGTCGCAATACAGTGATCCTGCTGTCTGGCAAAGCGCTGCGTAGCAAGGCGCTGGAGACCGCAGCCCGGATCGCTGAGCGTACCGGTGCCCGGCTGATGGCGCAACAGTCCAACGGTCGCATTGAACGGGGTGCAGGGCGTGTGAAAATAGAACGCGTGCCATTTAACGTTGATCTTGCCATCAAAGCGTTGCAAGATACCGAACAGTTGATTCTGGTGGGCGCAAAAACGCCCGTTGCCTTTTTTGCATACCCGGGCAAGCCTGGCGAACTGGTTCCGGAAAATTGCAAACGTATTGAACTGACGCAGCCGGACGATGATCTGCCCGGCGCCCTGGAAGCCCTGGCTGATGCCGTGGGCGCAACCCAGACGCCGATCAGCCTGCTTGCAGAACGAATCGATATCGGCCTGCCGACTGGGACACTGGACGCAGCTGCCGTGATCCAGGCGATTGGCAGCCTGCTGCCCGAGAACGCGATTATTTGCGATGAGTCTGTTACCTCGGGAAGGGATTCGTTCAAATCGACATTTGGCTCGGCGCCACACGATTTCCTGCAGATCACAGGCGGTGCCATCGGGATCGGAATTCCTATGGCCACTGGTGCAGCCGTTGCCTGCCCGGATCGCAAAGTCGTTCTGATGCAGGCTGACGGCAGTGGCATGTATACCCTTCAGGCCCTCTGGACACAGGCCCGCGAACAACTGGATGTGGTCACTGTTATTTTTGCAAATCGCAGTTATGCCATATTGCATAACGAATTCAAGCAGGTTGGCGCCGGCGCGCCCGGCCGCAATGCCCATCGCATGCTGGATCTGGACAACCCCGCATTCGACTGGGTACACATGGCCAACGCGGCCGGCGTAGAAGCTGCCCGGGTGACCACCACGGCAGCCTTATCCGATGTGCTGCGCAGCGCCATGACGCGCAAGGGGCCGTTTCTGATTGAAGCGGTTATCTGATCCAGAACCTGGTGAGTGCAGCTGTGATATCGCCGCGCTCACCACACCTGAGGATTGCATTTACCGTGATTTTCGGCCAGCGGGTTTGGACGGTATTGCACCCAGCAGCTCGTCAATCTGTGTTTGCACTTCACTCATTTGAATACGCATGAATTTAAGAAACTGCTTGGAACTTTCCGAGAATAATCTATCTGTACGAAACAGCAGAATCGCGCGAAACTCGACATCGAATGCTGCTCGCTTGAGGACCAGCCCGCTGTCAGCATAACCTATCGCGGTCACCGGATTGGCAACGCCAATGCCCACCCCTTGTCGGGCCAGTTCACATACCGTTTGCGAATAAGGCGTTTCAACGATACGCCTGGGCACCACATTGGCGTTCTGCAGCAGGGCATCCAGGCGAATGCGACTACTGTCTTCGGCGTTAAGCGCGATGAAATCCATATCCTGAAGATCTGTGAGCGCAATGATCTGCTTATTGTTCAGCGGATGGTCTTTGCGCATGACGACCACGCATTGTGTTCTGTAGAACAGCGAGTGTTCCAGACCGGCCAGCGACATCTCATCTGCCATTAAACCAAAATCGGCCTGTCCGGATGTCACATGCGCATGCACATCCTTGGAGCTCATGATTTGCAAAGAGATAGAGGTTTCTGAAAAACGATGGCGAAAGGACGCAACAACGTGCGGCAGAAAACTAAAGCCCAGCGCAGGGTACACAGCAGCAGTCAGCCGGTCGGCGCCACCGGACTTCAGGCTGCGAATGCGATGTTCTATTGCCTGCATACCGACAAAATGCCGCTCGATATCATTGAGCAGTATCTGCGCTTCGCGGGTGGGAACCAGCCGTCCGCGAATTCGTTCGAACAAACACAGATCTGCCGAGGTTTCCAGCTTACGCAATGATTGGCTGACTGCCGATTGCGAAATCCCCAGTAAAGCGGCGGTCTTGCTGGCCGTCCCGGACACCATGACCGAGCGGAAAATTTCGATGTCCCGGGCATTCATACGCGGCTCCTGGAAGGAAAATGATCGCTGCCGGCAGTGCTCACACAGAAGCAAACGGCCAGCTCAAACAAGCAAGACCGGTCACCCCATTACGAATCGCCAATGATCAGGCTAATCGACCTGCCCCAGAAACTGGGTAATGCGTGAATTGCCCTGATTACTGAAAAATTGTTTCGCCGAACTATTCTCCAGAACGGAACCCTGCTCCATGAAGATTATACGGTTTGCGACACTTTTGGCAAACCTGACCTCATGCGTGACCACGATCATGGTCATACCATCACGCGCCAGTGCCCGCATAACCTCCAGCACGTCGTCACGCAGTTCAGGGTCAAGCGCAGAGGTCGGTTCATCAAACAGGATAACTTCGGGATCCATCGCCAGCCCTCTGGCAATGGCAACCCGCTGCTTTTGCCCGCCCGACAAATGGGCCGGATAGTCATTTGCCTTTTGCGCCAGACCGACGCGCTCAAGCAGCTGCATGCCTTTGTCCATTGCTGACGCTTTGGCCATACCCTGAACACTGATCAGTCCCTCTATGACGTTTGCAATTGCCGTCATGTGTGGGAACAGATTGAAAGACTGAAAGACCATGGCCGATTTTCTGCGTATCTGCTGGATCTCATGCTTTTGCTTGCCTGTATATTGCTGTGTGGGCTCAACCGTAACCCTGATCCCGGCGATCTCGACCGTGCCGCTGTCCGGTCGCTCCAGGAAGTTCAGGGATCGCAACAGCGTGGTCTTTCCTGAACCCGAGGGTCCCATGATAACGACCACCTCTCCTTTATCTACGTCCAGATCGACGCTATGCAAAACCGGTGTTCCCGCGTAGCTTTTGCAAATGCCACGCGCCTGCACTGCGCTTGTGATTTCAGATGTCATCGAATATGCCTCGCACACCGTTGCTCCAGATAAGTCTGAAGAATTGTCAGTATTTGGTTGATGATCCAGTAAATAGCGCCAACCATAAGAAACATCTCCATGTAGCGGAACGTGGCCGCGCCTACCTGGTCAGCCACCCTGGTCAACTCCACCACCGTGACAGTGGATGCAAGCGAGGTGTCCTTCACCAACGCGATCAGGCGACTGCCTACCGTTGGAATGGCAATGACCAGGCCCTGCGGGAGAATGATCCGCTGCATCAGCTTACGGTAGCTCAACCCCATGGACAGTCCTGCCTCCCACTGCCCTTTGTCCACGGCATTGATGCCGGAGCGGAAGTTTTCACTCAGATAGGAAGCTGAAAACAACGTGAGGGCAATAATGGCAGAGGGCACAGGTTCAAGAACAATGCCTATGCGCGGCAGGCCAAAATAGATGAGCAGCAGTTGCACCAGCAACGGCGTACCGCGAAAGATGGACACGTAAACGAATGCCGCGTAGCGCAGTACCCTGAAGGACGAGATCCGTGCCAGCGCAATAAACAGACCGAGTATACAACCCAGGATAAAAGAGCTGGCCGATAGCAACAAGGTCAAGAGCAGTGCGTTTTGCAGGAGCGGCAAGGCTCGCATGAACAGCTCCAGCATGATTATTTCCCCTCTGCTGCGATTTCTTCTTTGGCTGCCGCTATTGAGCCCAGCATGTTGTAATCCTTGCCGACAAACTCATTGCTTATGCGTTCGACGGTGCCATCCTTGAGCATGCTGTCCAATGCACTGTTGACGGCTTCACGCAAGGCATCCTGTCCTTTTGGCAGCGCTGCAGCGGCCAACTGGAATGTCAAGGGTTCGCCAACCTCCTTGACTGGAATCCCTTTGGCATGCGCGTACTTCATACCACCAAAATGGGAAATGATGACAGCATCGATTCTGCCATTGGCGATATCATTGAAAATTAGCGACCCGTTATCGTAGCCTCTGATATCCGAATCGGTCAGATGCTCACGTGCCCAGCTTTCGTTGGATGATCCGGTCGAAACCCCTACCTTTTTGCCGGCGAGTGTTGCTCTGTCCGTAATATCGGTATTGTCATTACGAACGAAAATGCGAAATACTTCAACCCCATAAGGGACGGAAAAATCAACCTGTTTGCGGCGCGTCTCGGTGGGTGTCATATCGTTCATGACCAGATCGTATTTATCTGTTTTCAACCCTTCTACAAAGTTCTTGTAGGTGTCGCCAACAAATTTTATTTTCGGCGTTCCCATGCGCTGCGCCATCTCTTTGGCAATGGCCACATCGTACCCGGTCAGCTGATTCTTGTCGTCAAGCATGCTCCAGGGTGGACTGGCCTGGGTATTGGCAATGCGTATGACGCCGGTGCTTTTGATTCTTTCCAGTAGATCTGTTTGCTCTGCAAGTGCGGGTGCAGTAACACTCGCTCCTCCTATGGCCAAAACCAGCATAGCTGCCAGTTGCCGTGGTCCACGTATCCATGTCGTCGTTTTCATATCATGTCTCCACATTGATGTGATGTTGTGTTCGATCCGCACCCGGTGCCCTGGCTGCAGGCGCATACCGGATGTGAACGCTCTTTCTTTACAGCAGATTTATCTATTGACGCCTGCCGTCGCGCATTTTTTATGCGCAAACTTGGGCATAGGCGCTTAGGGCCTTTTTTAAATCCTGGATAATCAGTTCGGGATCCTCCAATCCTGCCGATAATCTGATGATGGCCTGATCCGTTCTCGGAAATACCCTGTCGCGCTGCATTTGCGCCGGATAGAATGCGATCAGACTGTGTACGCCACCCCAGCTGGCGCCAAGCACAAGATGCTCCAGCGCAGCGAAAAATGCGCGATAAGCCTGTTGATTCTCCTGGTTGAGCGTAAAAGAAAACAGGCAACCGCCCGCTCCAAAATCACGCTTCCATACTTCATGCCCCTGGTCACCGGGCAGGCAGGGAAACAGCATGTCCCTGACTTCGGGCTGTTGCTGCAACCAAGTGGCGATGGTCAGGGCATTCTCACTCTGCCGGCGGTATCTGATCTCGAAGGTTTCCAGCCCGCGCATCACCAGAAAACAATCATCTGGACTGGTCTGCAGCCCCATAATGCTCTGCGTCTCACGTAACTGTGCGAACTGCTGGGCATCATTGGTGATGACGGCACCGAGAAGCAAATCAGAATGACCACCGAAAAACTTGGTTGCAGCCTCGACACACAAATCAATGCCATGCTCCAGTGGACGAAAACCCAGTGGCGAGGCCCAGGTATTGTCCATCATGGTCATCACACCGTGTTTTTTGGCTGCAGCCACAATCGCCGGGATGTCGGGCATTTCCATGGTGACCGTTCCAGGCGCCTCGGCGCAGATCATCTTCGTATTGGGCCTGATAAAACGCGATATTTCATGCGCAATATCCGGTGGATAATATTCAACCTCGACCCCCAGGCGGGCCAGCCATTTTTCTGCGTAGGTTTTCAGGGCGCCATAGCTTGCTGCCGAAATAAGCAGATGATCT
Source organism: Advenella sp. (assembly GCF_052108595.1). NCBI lineage: Bacteria > Pseudomonadati > Pseudomonadota > Betaproteobacteria > Burkholderiales > Alcaligenaceae > Advenella > Advenella sp. Next base: position 7,359 of record NZ_JBQEAU010000073.1, on the reverse strand, counting down.
CCACCCTGCACGAACGCCATCACGGCAAGACATAATGCGGCCTGTCCGGATGGCGTCACCGCGCAGTGGCGGCCACCTTCAAGACGAGCGATATCCTGCTCCAGCAAACGGGCGGTTGGCGTGCCCGTGATGCCATAGCTAAAACCATCAGGCTGCCGCGCCTTTCTGTGTATGAAGGATTCAACGTCGTCAAACACAACGGTGGAGGCGCGCCAGACAGGGGCCGACAGGCCTGCAAATGCTTCGTTCGCTTGGTAATACTTCTTCATGGTAGTCAGAACTCAAATGGGGAAAGTCTGGCCAGTGTTGCAGAAGTTGATACCAGCGGCTACATCTATAATTATTGACTCTATAAGTAAAACTTAAGTGTGGCCGAGCAGGCGTCTTTGTCGATCGCGAAAGCCCGGCTGTGCCCGGCGCCTGGCAGTCACCGCGTGACCGGAGCCCTTCTCTGTGTTTGCTCTATAACAATCGCACAATCGGCGATGAAAAATCCGCGTCATGCATAAGACATCACGCAATGCCTGACCCGCTCCAATGCCGACTGTAGTACGTCCGGCGTAACCGACCCAAGTGCCAGGCGAATTGCATGCGGCACGTGGACCGTAGTGGCAAATGGCTCTGCTGTTGACACGGAAATCTGTTCGCGCATGAGCGCCATCGCAATCTGATCTGCCCGTACCTCTTCGGCCAAGGGGATCCACAGAAAATAGGATGAGGGGTGGCCGACGCACGAGATACCTGCCAGGATCTTTCGGGCCATGGCCTGGCGGTATTGTGCGTCTTCGCGTTTTTCGCGTTCAAGCTGCAATACTGTGCCGTCGCGGATCCATTCAATTGTCATGGCGGTCATCACTCCCGGCGTACTCCAGGTTGTGGCGCGTATGGCCCGTTCCAGCGAGGCAATATGCGCCGGCGGCGCCGCGACCAGGCCCACGCGCAAACCTGCGGCAACATTTTTTGAAAACCCGGTGATGTAGATCGTGATATCCGGCGCCAGCTGGGCAATAGGCGCAGGCGCGTCATCAACCAGAAAAGCGTAGGCGGCATCTTCGATAATAAGCAGGCTGTATTTGCGTGCAACCGCCACCAGTTGCTGCCTGTGGTTTTCGCTCATGACCCAGCCCAGCGGGTTGTTCATGGTGGGCATGGTATAGATCGCCTTTATCCGACGCGAACGACACAGCTTTTCCAGCGCGGCAATATCGGGGCCATGGTTGTCTGCCGGGATGGGCACCAGCTCCAGATGCAGCATATCTGCCAGCACCCGAAAGCCGGGATAAGTCAAGGCATCGACGGCAACCACATCACCTGGATTCAGGCGTGCCATCACCGTGATGGCCAGGCCATCTTGCGCACCATTCACGATCAGAATCTGCCCGGCATCGACGATAAGCCCGCGATGCGCCAGATATTGCGCCATCACTGCCCGGTCGTGTGCCCTGCCGCCATAAGGCTGATAGCGCAACAGCGAGGCCAGATCGCCCGAAGTGGACAACTGCCTGAGCGCATGGCGCAGCAGTTCGGCCTGCTGTGGCAACGAAGGGTAATTGAAATTGAGATCTATCATATCGGCTGCGACCACGTGCTGATCCGTTCCGTGTCCGGGCGTGAGCGTGATGGCCCGCACATAAGTGCCGCGCCCGGTTTCACCGCTGACTAACCCCATGGCTTGCAGCTCGGCGTAGACGCGGGTCGCGGTAACCAGGGACATGCCTTCGCGCGCAGCCAGTTGCCGGTGGGTCGGCAGCCGGGTTCCCGGCGCCAGCTGCCCTGCCTGGATTTGCTGCGCAAATCGATCGACAACTGTTTTGTATCGCAGGCGGGCCATAGGCAGATGTATCCATGACAATAATTTGATTGTCATTATTATAAGTTCTAAGATTGCATTTTGCCATTGCTGTTTCACGACAATACGGGCGCAATTGCAGGTGTGATAGATGACGGATGATCAATCGGGTGAATACATGAAACACGGAAATTGGCAGACAAATACAGCAGGTGGCTGGCTCAATGGATTTCTCGGCGTGCTGATTTTCAGTGGTTCGCTGCCGGCAACGCGCGTGGCGGTGCTGCAATTTGACCCAATATTTTTGACGGTCGCCCGTGCAACCATTGCCGGTGTACTGGCGCTGGTCATGCTGCTGGTGTTCAGTCAAAAACGTCCCACCCGGGCCCAGTTGGTCCCGCTGCTCATCGTGGCCCTGGGGGTCGTGGTGGGGTTTCCGCTGCTGACGGCGCTGGCGCTGCAGCATGTCACGTCGGCGCATTCCATTGTGTTTATCGGACTGTTGCCGCTGGCCACAGCGGCATTCGGCGTATTGCGGGGCGGCGAGCAGCCGCGCCCTGCCTTCTGGCTCTTCTCTGTCACCGGTAGCCTGCTGGTGGCAGGATTTGCCCTGTCGCAGGGCCTGAGCGCCTCCCTGACGGGCGATCTGCTGATGCTTGCCGCCGTGCTTGTCTGTGGGCTGGGTTATGCCGAGGGCGCGGCGCTGTCACGCAACCTGGGCGGCTGGCAGGTGATCTGCTGGGCTTTGGTGCTGTCTTTGCCTGCCATGCTGATTCTCTCGCTGCTGACCATGCCGGCCTCATTTGCAGGCATCGGCGCTCCCGCCTGGGCAGGCCTGGCTTATGTGTCGCTGTTCAGCATGCTTATCGGTTTTGTGTTCTGGTATCGTGGCCTGGCCCAGGGCGGCATTGCCGCTGTCGGCCAGTTGCAATTGCTACAGCCTTTCTTTGGCCTGGCGCTGGCAGCAACGCTGCTGCACGAACCGGTCAGCATGCTGATGATCGGCGTCACGGTGGCGGTCATTGCATGTGTCGCAGGGTCCAAGCGTTTTGCCTGAGGCAAGTGCAATAGCACGCTATGGTTACTGCTGTCGCCGCATGTGACCTATTCCTGTGGAGTGCCCTGCTTCCAGTAATTGCTGATGCGCATCCGTGATTTATCAATGCCCTTTTCTTCAAGCAGGTACTGGCTGATGGCCCGCATTTGCGCGGCCTGGCCACCGCCCCAGATATAGCCTTCGCCAGCCGGCAGCGCAAAGGCACGTACGGCGTCGACCAGTGCTTGCTCGGGCTGCTGCTGTCGGTGCAGCCAGGTGATCTGGACATCGGCCTGCGTATGAAAGCGCTGCTCTTCGGCGGCGTTTTCCACCACTGCAATCACGTGGACTTTGGCGCCTTCGGGCAACGCTTCAAGACGCCGACCGATAGCCGGCAAGGCGGTTTCGTCGCCAATCATCAATTGCCAGTCGAAGTCTGACGCCATGACAAATGAGCCGCGCGGCCCGGCAACAACCAGTTGATCACCGGCCGTTGCGCTAGCCACCCAGGTTGAAGCCGGCCCATCGCCATGCAGGACAAAATCAATATCCAGTTCGTTGTCTGCGGGACGGTAGCGTCGTGGGGTGTAATCGCGCGATGGCGGACGCACAGTGCCTTCAGGAAACTGCGGCCCCGCTTCGGTGTTTGTCGGAACGACGAGCTGGCCATCGGCAGGGAAAAACAGTTTCATGTGATCGTCAAACGAGGCGGAGATAAAGTCGCCAAGATCGGGGCCATGAAACGTGACGCGCACCATGCGCGGCGTCAGGCGGGTGACCTGCCGCACTTGCAGCAGGCGAGCCTTGAGCGGATGGCGCACGCGCTGGGGCGTGTGTTCGGTGGGAATCGGGGTTTGCATCATTGTCAGGGTACTCATAGGTGAATCTGTCGAAAATGCCGTCGATAAACAGGCGTTGGAGGGCGCATCCTGGTGCTCGCATCTAGCAGCGCGCCTTCGGACGGCTGTAGCGCCGCAGTGGTATGCATCCATTGATCCTATCGTGACGGTGTACAGGACTGGTTGATTTGCGCAATGGCCTCTTGCAGAATCGTGGTGATGCGCTTTTGCTCCTGTGGATCGGCAGCGCTTTTAAGCAGCAATGACCGCTTCAGAGCGAGGCGCGCTGCCAGAAACTCAGGGAGCCAGCCGTCATTGCCTGTGGCATCGCTGTCAGCGGCCATCACTCCTTGGATGTATTTCATTTTGTTGGCCAGATGCACCAGCATGGCCAGCAATTCCTCTGCCTGATCGCGATGTTCATTCAAGAATGCCAGACCTTCAGGCAATAACGCATAGGATTTTTTGTTGCTGCTGACCGACACCGAGGCATAACCAATTTCCTGGATGTAGGTAAGCGCCGGATACACCATGCCAGGGCTGGGCTTCCAGTATCCGCCGGAACGGCAGTCCAACTCCTTGACCAGTTCATAACCGTGACTGGGCTGCTTTTCAAGCAAAGCCAGCAACATAAGCTGCAGATCGTCCGATGAAAATTTGCGGCCACGGGTAAAATTCGCCTCGTGGCGATGCCGGCCATGTTCGCGCGAGCGATCACCTGGCTGCTTGTCTTTTTTCATTTCAATTCCTTATAAACATATCGTACGATATATTTTATGACCTTAATAGTCAAGTGAAAAAGAAGTGACATCCATTATTTTTCTGGGTTTTTTACAGTTAATCTTCGTTGTTAAACACTGCTGAAAGAGTATAGATACGGGGTTATTTATTTCATAAGTCATTTATTTTTAAAGATAAATGAAATATTCACATTACTTTCAGAAAGGCCATTGTTGCTATCTATAATAAAAATCATTACTATTTGCATAAGCGATACAATGGGATTGCCATGGAGGCGTTATGCTGAATGAAATAAGGACCGAAGCGTCCGCGGTAAACAGCCAGGATTATCTTGTGCGCTGGCGTCAGGCAACGACAGATGGCAATGATGCGTTCAGCAGCGGCAGCTACAGGGAAGCGATAGGACACTATGATCTTGCCCTGACCATGGCCACGGATTTTTTTGGCCAGGCTGACGATGCCGATACCGCCATTGCCGCCTATGTCATTGCCCATCACAATCTGGCCGATACTTACGAGCGTCTTGGCAGCGAAGCACTACAACGCCTGCACTTGTGCCTGGCACACGAAAAACTGTGCGCCGCGATGAATGATCGCGCACTGCCGCAAGCGTGGCAAATGGCGGCCATGAATCACAGCCGGCGCACCTATGGCGAGCTGACCCGTTTTCTGGGCCAGCTCCCGAACGATAAACAAGCGAAACTGGCGGCAAGCCAAGGCGCGGCCGGTATCACACTTGACATAGCCATGCATTGACGGGCTTTCTCTTGCCTTCACGCCCCCGTGGGTTGAGCACTTGCATTCGACCGGCACCGCCAGCGGATGCATCAGCTTGCCGATTCTTTTATCACTAATTACATCAGGAGCAATTCATGTCTTATACCCTTCCCGCTTTATCTTACGCTTACGATGCGCTCGAACCCAATATCGATGCACAGACGATGGAAATTCACTACACCAAGCATCACCAGACGTATATCAACAACCTGAATGCGGCGCTGGAGGGTGCAAGCCTTCCCAAGCCGGCTGTCGAGGAACTGATTGCCAATATCGATACACTTCCCGAATCCGTGCGCGCGGCGGTACGCAATAACGGCGGTGGCCATGCCAATCACAGCCTGTTTTGGCAAGTGATGTCTGCACAAGGCGGCGGCCAGCCCGATGGCAGTCTTGCCGCAGCCATTGACGCGGATCTGGGTGGTCTGGAAAAGTTCAAGGAAGCCTTCACCAAAGCAGCCATCTCCCGCTTCGGTAGCGGCTGGGCCTGGCTGAGCGTTACGCCTGAAAAGAAACTTGTTGTTGAAAGCACGGCCAACCAGGACAGCCCGCTGATGACCGGCAACACACCGATTCTTGGCCTTGATGTGTGGGAACATGCTTACTATCTGAAGTACCAGAACCGCCGACCCGAATATATTGCTGCGTTCTACAATGTAGTCAACTGGCCCGAAGTGGCACGCCGGTATGAGGCTGCGATGGGTTGATAGTATGTACCAGAGCGCTTTCACCTGATTGCGCCCGTCCGATCGCACTCATCGGAACCGGAAAGCAGGCCTGGCCTGCCTTTTAAAAAAGCTGAGCACCGCACAGGTCTGCCGTGGCACCAACGAGTGGATTCTGCATGGCCAGCATGTGTGCTCGTCAGCGCAACAGCAGACCCACTGACTTATTTTGCGCTGACGTATTTGGCTGCCACATTTCGCAGACACATTGCATTTTACGCGCGACGTGGTCGCGGAATATGACTCATGAGCGACTGCGTAAAGCCTCCATCCACAACTATTTCTGCACCATTGACGTAGGCCGAACGATTGCTTACAAGAAAGACGGCCACATTGGCGATATCCTCCGACATGCCGATGCGACGTTGAGGCACGGCATTTTCCCGTTGCTCGCGCACGTGCGAATCGACATAATAGGGTTCGCTCAGGGGTGTACGAATCAGCCCGGGACTGATCGCATTGCTGCGCACCCCCTGTGGCCCCCATTCAACCGCCAGTTGCCGGGACAGCATCAGGATTGCCGCTTTGGTTGTGCTGTAGGCGCCGCTGAACGGCTGGGGATTTGAACCGGCGATGGATGCGATATGAACGATAGCACCTTCGCCCTGGGCCTGCATTGACTGGCCAAAGGCGCGGGCACATCGCAAGTAGCCTGTCAGATTGACGTCAATCTGGCGCTGCCAGTCTGCAACAGCAATCGCGTCAAGATGCCCCTGTACAGAGACCGCAGCATTGTTGACCAGTGCAAAACAGTGGCCCAGTTGCCTGCTCACGATTTCTGCCGTCGCAGCGATCTGATCATCGTCAGCAACATCGCAGGCCAGTGACAGGCATTCACCCTTGGCATTGGCACGCAGCTGGTCCACCTCACCAGGCGATAATGCCTGACGATCCAGCATGGCGACATGCGCGCCATTTTCAAGCAGCGCACGCACCGTTGCGCGTCCGATCCCGCCGTTTGCGCCCGTGACCGCTACGACCCTTCCTGCAATGCCCAACCACGTATCGTTCATCCTGAATCCTTTGCTCCGTCTGATTTATGTTGACTCTGTGTGCAGATCTCCCTTTGCTACGTATAGCGGATCTGCGCCTGCCTGCCATGGGCTTTGCCGGTATAGTGCGCCCGCGATAGCCCCGGCCCCGGTCTGCGCCCGTTGAGCCTGCAGACTGGCACCTGCCCAGGGCGTGCCTTGGCCGCCTGTTATCATCTTATCCGGCTTGCGCTGCGCGCACTAGCCGCGATTCACGCAAAACACAATCGAGCTTTTGGCGAGCAATTGTGATTGGCGCAAGCGGCAAGCGTTATGCGCCAATCACAATTGCTATCGCTTTGGAGCAGCGGGCTGATAACGAACGTGATAAAAATCGACCGCAAGCCATTGCTCCTGAAGTTGCAGTATTGTTCTGCGCGTGTGCCCCTTATCGCAGGCAAGCGGTCAGTGTATAAAAGCC